>BDTI01000001.1 GCA_002923215.1 archaeon BMS3Abin16
TGCCAACAGCGCGGACAGCCTCTGCAAGCTTTTCCTCACCCACAAGCGGGATGGTGTCGATGCTTATGCGCTCGCCCCGAAGATTATGCCGATCAGCCTCGGTAACCGCTCCGAGCACAACCTGCGAGACCTGCACGCCACCGCCGATAACAATCACCCGCTTCCCATATATCTGATCAAAAGGCCGGTAGGTCTTCAACAAGCGGATGCCGGAAACACCGCGGATCTCTTCGATAAGCTTGTCGCGGTCAGCCACATCTTCAAGCTCCAAATATATCTGGGCTTCATCTTCATGGATGAACTGTTGAACAAATGTGATGTTTATATTATGGGCTGTGATGATGGTTGAAATATCCCTGAGAAATCCTTTACGGTCTTTTGCAGTGATTATGACGCCGACGATTCCCATGAGTTTATAATATAGATATTATGTTAATAAGATTTCGGGTGAGCCAAGGATGGATACGATTGTTCTAAAAGAAGACTCCGTTGTACTAATTGATCAGACTCTGCTTCCAGAGCGGCTTGAGTATGTGGTGTGCCGTGATGTGGAGTCGCTTGCAGAGGCGATCGTGTCTCTCAGGGTGCGCGGTGCTCCTGCCCTTGGTGTGGCGGGAGCCTTTGGACTTGCGCTTGCAGCGATGAATTCTAAGGGTGCTGTGCGCCGTGAGGTTCTATCGGATTTGGAGGCTGCATATACTCGTTTGAAATCCACCAGGCCGACTGCTGTAAATCTCTTCACATGTATGAAAGTTGTGATGGACGTCGCCAGGGTTTCGGACGACCCCAGGTCGGCTGCGGTTGACGCCGCTAAAAGAGTGTTTGAAGAAGATGTTTCTATGAACAAGAGGCTTGAGCAGGTTGGTGCTGAGCTTTTTTTCGATGGTGATGTTGTACTTACACATTGTAACGCGGGGTCGCTTGCAACATCAGGATATGGGACTGCGCTTGGCGTGATTAAAGAGGCGGCGCGGCAAGGTAAGGATGTCAGTGTTTTTGCAGGTGAGACACGGCCGCTACTACAGGGCGCAAGGCTCACAAGCTTTGAGATGGTTGACGCTAAAATCCCTGTAACTGTCATCACGGACGGCATGGCAGGGTTTGCGATGAAAAAACGTGGTGTGTCTAAGGTTATCGTGGGCGCGGACAGGATAGCATTAAACGGTGATACTGCAAACAAGATTGGAACCTATGGGCTTGCAATCCTTGCAAAGGCGCATGAGATTCCCTTTTATGTTGCCGCGCCGACTAGCACGATTGATCCTGATACACCTTCGGGTGACGATATTAATATTGAGTTTCGAAGTAGGGGTGAGATCGAGTTTTTCAATGGGAGGCGGATTGTTCCAAGGGGGGCGGAGGTGTTGAACCCTGCCTTTGATGTGACGCCGGCAGAATTTATTACCGGGATTATTACTGAGAGGGGTGTTTTTTATCCTCCCTTTGATTTTGGTTTATAACAGGGTGTAGACGTTTATTCCGTTTATCACGTCTCTTTGGACGTATTTGTGCATCATCCGGTGGTAGATGAACATGAGCACGTTTCTTTCGTTTACACGGTATCCTGAGTCTTGGAGTCGGTTGACGATTTCTTTTCCTTTGAGTTTTTCGCCGTCTCTAAACACGCTTTTTATTGCGTTTATCTTGTTTGCCATGTTGTCGAATTTTTTCATGCTTCTACACCTCCTTTTGATTTTTTCAGTGCGCTGTTTAACATGATGGCAAGTATTGTGCTGAGCAGTGTTATTGCGGCTGTTATCTCGATTTCTGTCATTTTCATCGAACTCTAGTGTATTTATCACCCCTATTTATACCTTTTCTGGCAACATAGACTTTTATTGGCTAAAATAAGCTTTATTTATCTTTATTATTGTTTTTTATTGTTCAGTATTGTTTATTGTGAAGATTAAAATGTGATTCGACCGTGTATGGCACCCATTAAATATGAAAAGAGTGATAATAGTTCTTTATTGTTTCAAAATTAGATATAACAGCTATTTAATTAAATCACGTAGATAAATCTTATATTTCCCAAGTTTACCGCCAAAATTACCTGCAGAAATTAATATAACTCCTTTTTCCTTTGAAGCCACAGAAATAGATGATTTCATAGCTTTTTTAACAATTTCAAGCGACATTCCATTAATAACAATCTCAGGAATTGATTCCACCCCTAAGGGCAGCTTCGAATCACTAATCTTACCCCTGAGAGTAGGGCAGAAAGGGTGGTTTGTAGTAGGCCCGATCTCAGGAAAACGAGTCTCAACCTTTGAACCCGCTGAGCAGGTGTCAAAAGGAGCCACAGCACCAGAAACCCCATTCACAGCAGCAACTCCTCTGTCGCCTGCTCTGAGCCCTGCCTCCTCGCTGTCACAGAAAATCCAGATATTACCCCCCATTATCCCCCGTGAAAATCCAAGGTAGCGTTCAATCAAAAACTCACCCATCATAATCGGGATGTTTATCACGCTTCTTCCAAAGCGCGTCTCAACTGTTTCGTAGCCGTCTCCGCAGTGCCCGATCCGATCCATTGTGTCAATCCG
>BDTI01000002.1 GCA_002923215.1 archaeon BMS3Abin16
AAGACTGTGAAAACCAGTATCCATATCCAGCCGAAGCGGATGTTAGAGCGTCCGATTGCAATTGTCACAAGCTACATAGGGTGGTTTGCATTATTAAATCTATCCCGAAGAAAATACATCAATAAAAGAAGAGATGGTTGTCGGTGCTCCGTAGTTATATGTCCAGGAGCTCTCGGCCTTTGTCAATTACAACCGAGCTTCCGCAAGGAATCTTCATGGCCGCCCTTCTAAGAGCATCTTTTACAACAGGGAAATTATCCCTCGACGTCTTGACTGTGAGAAACCTCTGGCCTTTTTTTAGTCTGGCAGCCCTGCTGATGCTTTTTCCAAAGGAAAGTGACATACCCTGAGATATCCTGTCAGCGCCGGCGCCACTGGCCATTTTATTTTCTCGAAGGATTTGATGGGGGTGAACCCTGATCTTAAAATAATATCCTGCCACGCCAATCATCTTGCCCAGATATCGGTTCGTGGTTATTCTGGCTGCTTCAAGAGCGTTGTGGGTGATTTGCACATCCTCTTTTACGGCTAGAGAGACAGCGATTTCAAAGTCTGCCTGCCTATTACCCATGTCATAGCTGACGATGAGTGATCCTGGGAGGCCGCCCATATATTCTTTTCTTGTAAAGGCGCGCTTGTTAGTTTTTCTGTAAACGCCGCCAGCTCTTTTTGTCATAGGTTGTCTCCAGCACAATTCCTGTTTATAAAGTTTTTCCCCCGCAGCCAGTGGTTGGACACACCATCGAAAACATTAAAATCCATGCGATATATTATTCATATATTATAGCTGAGGATAACGAGGCTGGGATTATTTGATGGAAAAAGGTACAACAGAATATACTGACGTGTGTCCCGAGTGCAGTTCAACAAGTGTCTCAAGAGACTATGAGCGAGCTGAGATCATCTGCAACTCATGTGGACTTGTAATTGATGAAAAAATCGTTGACGGCGGACCTGAGTGGCGGGCGTTTGACCAGGAGCAGCGCAATAAAAGAGCCAGAACAGGGGCGCCAATGACCTACACGATTCATGATAAAGGCCTTTCAACCGTGATTGACTGGAGAAACAAGGACGGCTATGGAAAGGATATACCTGCCCGTAAGAGGGCTCAGATGTATAGGCTGCGGAAGTGGCAGCAGAGGATCAGGGTTTCAAACTCATCGGAGCGGAATCTGGCCTTTGCCTTAACTGATCTCGATAAGGTTGCCTCCAGGCTCAGCCTCCCAAAGGGGACGAGGGAGCAGGCGGCAGTGGTTTATCGTAAGGCTGTGGAGAAGGGACTTATCAGGGGAAGAAGCATTGAAGGTGTGTCTGCAGCCGCGCTCTATGCAGCGTGCAGGATGTGTAACATCCCCCGAACCCTTGATGAGGTCTCCATTGCATCAAAGCTAAATAGAAAGGAGATTGGACGGACATATCGATTCATTATGCGAGAGCTTAACATCAACCTCAGCCCCACAACCCCTGTTGATTATGTCCCTCGATTCGGCTCTGAGCTGAAGCTTTCTGGCGAGACGCAGGCCAAGGCTATTGAGATAATTAGGGTTGCGATGGACAGGGAGCTCACCTCTGGACGGGGTCCGACCGGTGTGGCGGCAGCCTCTATCTATATTGCTAGTGTGCTTCTTGGTGAACGCCGGACGCAGAGGGAGGTTGCCGATGTGGCGGGTGTTACTGAGGTGACTATCAGGAATCGTTACAAAGAGCTTGCGGAGAAACTCGATATCGACATAATTATCTAATGTGGGCTTGGACTTTATATCCAGAAACGAGTTTAAAATGGTAATTAGCCATATTCACGATATGTTTACCTTTTAATTTCCACTGCCAAATACGGCGTAAGCAGTAGATGGCAACGTAACAAAAAGGCACTAAACTCTTGGTTAAACCCTGTTTTTTATGGTCTTCATTCTTGGGAAATCGAGTGATTTTAATCCGGTTTTTCCATTTCGTCAAGTGTTTTTCTTATTTTTCTTGCCATTTCTTGAGTTGCTTTATCTGTTGTTGTTCCAAGTCTTTGAGCAGCTTTTAATGTCATTTTAGAATAAACTGCAAAGGCGATCACTAGGAAAACAATAGCCATACCAGTAGCTAATATGAATAATGAAACAATTCCAAAAGATACTTTTATGTTGAAGATCACCGAAACGACACTTTTCATGAAATCAATAACAAGCAAGTATATTCCTGCAAAAAATATGGATATTACAAGTTTATCAAACGAGTCTAGATTAAACCAAATTTTTACACTCCCTCCCCTCCATTTGGCAATGGCCATCCCAGTCAAATATCCTGGAGCCACAATGTAGACGACATACCAAAAAAAATCGGGTAATATCAGGGATTCAACAAGGGAAACCATTCTTTCAAATAAGGCTACATGATCGATTATTTAAACTTATCTAGTGTGCCTTCTTTTTGAGTTCTTTGATGATTGGAGTGGTCGTGCTCGGAGGAAGAATTAAAAAAATGCATGATTCAATCTATGTATGTTATCATTTCTTCTTTTTATCTTCTGTCTTTTTCGGCTTTGCTTTCTTCTTTTTC
>BDTI01000003.1 GCA_002923215.1 archaeon BMS3Abin16
AAGAGAAATTCCACCAGGAGGAGCAGCGGGTTGAGATCAAGCATTATCTGCGCGCCAAGGAGGGTGAAAACCGATATGCGCAGCATGTCTGAAAACTCGGATTGAAATTCTTTCACACGATTTTTATGCGGAAACCCGATGTTTCCGATGATGAATCCGGCAACAGCTACGCCGAGCATGCCTGAGCCGCCTACTGTTTCAGATAGTCCGAATGTGAGTAGCGCGATGGATATGATGATTAGCGAGCTGTATTCCTTGAGCATCCGACTAATTATCTTGCTTATTCCAAGCCCGATTACAACGCCGGATCCGATGCCTGCAACGATCATCTGCCAGAACTGGGATAGGTAGAAAGTGGGTGCTACAATGGTTCCCGGAGATACCTCTAATAGGTCGAGAAAGAGGATTGGTATGAGGACGCTGAGGGGGCTGTTCAATATGGATTCAACTTTCAAGATCGAGAGGACGTCGCCATATTTTTTGAGCGGTTCTTCGAAGGTGAAGATTACGCTTGCGTCTGTGCCTGAGATGATTGCGCCGATGAGTAGCGCCGGGATCCAGCTCATGCCGAAGATAAGCTTTGCAGCGACTCCGAGCACAACTGTGTTTAGAAAGACGAGGAGAAAGGCGAGTGTCACTGAGACGTCGGAAAACTTCTTTAGCTCCTCAAAGTTGAGGTTGAAGGCACCTGTGAAGACGATGAGAATCAATGCGAGTGTACGCAGAAAATCCGGGACAACTGACATGGCTGAGACATCAACAATTATGAAATCAATGTACTGGGAGACAGCGGGGTTTCGCCAGATAGTCGGGCCGGTCACCAGTCCTACGAGCAGGAGTAGAAATGTATCTGGCACGCTCACCTTTTTCATAATATTTGCAACAAGCACACCAAATCCTAGTAGAAAAGAAAAATAGGTGACAATGAGAACCATGTCGGCCATGATAAGGGTTTTGCCCTTTTATTTAATAAGTTTTGTTATAGTTTCTTCACAAGGCCTAGATGAGGGCGGTTTTTGGGAAAATATTATATATCCATAGGTTTAAACAAAATCTGCTCCTTTTGGGGATATTTAACATGCAAGTAAAAGACATAATGACAGAAGAGGTTATCTGTACCGAGGTTCCAGGTAGATCGGACCAGGCATTGAACCTGATTATCAAGCACAATGTGACAGGTCTTCCAGTGATAAAAAAGGGGACCAAGGAGCTTATGGGAATCGTCAGCAAAACAGATTTTTCACGCAATCCGGATGAGGGGCAGCTCGCGCTTCTCATGACTAAAAACGTGATAACCACAACCCCTGATACCGACGTGAAATCTGCTGTGAAAACACTGCTTGTGGCAGGCGTGAAAAGGCTGCCTGTTATTGACGGTGAAAAAAACATTGTCGGAATCGTGACCTCGGAAGACCTGGTTTGGAAGGCTGTTTCAAAGCTGAACACCGATGAAAAGGTAACAGGCTACATGATGAAATCCTTCACCGCAGTCTGGAAGGACACACCTCTTAAAGTAGCATCCGAGATCATGCGTCTCTCAGGATCACGAGCACTCTTGGTGCTGGACTCAAACGCAAAGCTCTACGGCGTGCTTACTGATACGGATATGCTCCGGGTGGCTCAGCTTACAGAGTCCACGAAAAAATCTGAGATGAGCGGCGGAACCGAGGGTGACAGCTGGGGATGGGACAGCAAAAACATAATCTACATCACAAAGCGCAGGCTTGAAGTCCCGGATAAAACCGTGGGCGACATAATCTCTGAAAATGTGATAACCGCAACCAAGGGCACAAAGGTTGCTGACTGTGCAAAGAAGATGTCACAGGCACGAATCGAATTGGTCCCTGTAATCGACGCAGAGGGAAACATCATCGGAATCGTGCGAGACATTGACCTGCTCAGAGCGCTGAAATAGATTTCACTTTATTTTCAGGGTCGCATTTATTATATACCACATAGTCTATTTTCGTTTTATGGAAGACATTCTTGAGCTTGCGAAGAGGCGCGGGTTTCTCTGGCCATCATTTGAAATCTACGGCGGGGCCTCAGGGTTTTATGACTACGGCCCACTTGGTGCCGCGCTGAAAAACAGGGTTGAAAACCTGTGGCGCAGGTTCTTTGTAATCGGCGAAGGATACATGGAGATTTCCTCTCCTAATCTCGGTGTCTCAGAGATTTTTGTCGCCTCCGGCCA
This sequence comes from archaeon BMS3Abin16, assembly GCA_002923215.1. Classification (GTDB taxonomy): domain Archaea; phylum Hydrothermarchaeota; class Hydrothermarchaeia; order Hydrothermarchaeales; family SZUA-236; genus SZUA-236. The sequence continues at coordinate 2,195 of BDTI01000003.1, forward strand.
TGTGGGGCATTTCGCTGATCCTGTTGTATCCTGCAGTGAATGCGGTGAGTCATTTCGGGCTGATCATCTTTTGAAGGAAAGTGGTGTTGAAACAGACGGCATGTCCTATGAAGAGATTGAATCCGGGCTTAAGGATAAAGGCGTTATCTGCATCTCCTGCGGCGGCGAGCTTTCTAAGATAAGCACCTTTAATCTCATGTTCAAAACAGCGATTGGAGCAGGGGGCCGGACAGGTTATCTTCGGCCTGAAACAGCTCAGAACATCTTTATCCTCTTCAACCGGCTCTATGAGTTTTATCGGAAGAAGCTGCCCTTCGGTGTGGCGCAGCTTGGCCGGGCCTATCGAAATGAGATATCGCCTCGGCAGGGGCTCCTGCG
>BDTI01000004.1 GCA_002923215.1 archaeon BMS3Abin16
GGTCTTTAACATCAGCCATGGCGCTTGTGTAGAACTCGATGGAGCGCTTCTCAATATCCTCGGCCTCTTCGAGTATCTTTTCGTCACCCTTGCTCTCCGCTATCTTTTCAGAGAAATCTTCCATCTTAGGGAAAACTGTAGAGTGGGCTTTGGATTCGGAGCGTTTATTGATTATCTTTTTTGCTGAGGACTCATTTCCACTCTCAAAAGAATGTTTCAAGTCCACAATAAAGCTCCAGTGATCCCTTTCTTCGTTTGCAAGAAACTGGAGTGTCTGCCTTCCCTTGGGGTCGGTTACCTCATCTGCCGCCTCTGTGTAAAACTTGATTCCGAAGGATTCCAGCTCGATTCCTTTTTTAAAGACAGCCAAGATTTTTTCCATATCCTCCCCAAGATTTGTCATGCCTCTATATCGGTCTTTTGTGCATTTAATTCTTTCGAAATATTTATCTTCTGTCCGCGTGACCTATCGATATGCCCCACGGACAAGTGAACAAAACTCTGGTCAAACTTATATTTGAAGAACCTGTTGATGGTTACACTATTCTGGACGTGGGCTGCGGATCTGGGGCGCTTAGCTTTATTGTTGCTGAGAAGGCGAAGAGCGTTGTGGGAATCGACATCTCAGAGAAGGCGATAAATGCTGCGAAATTGAGGGCGCAAGATAATACTTCATTTCACGTGCTGGACGCTGAAAACACAGACTTAACGGTGCTCGGTGAAATTGACATGATTGTGTCTCATCTCTGCATATCAGATAAAATTGTTGAAAACAGCTATCATGGGCTTCCAAAAAAAGGTAGATTTGTCTTTGCCTGTTTTCACTCTGATCATTTGATCGAGGGTGGGAGGCGGTCGAGGTTTTCCTACTCTGTCGGCGAGATGCGATGTGTGCTTGAAAAGACAGGTTTTACAGTTGAGTATCTAGGGGTGGAGTCGGAGAAGATTCCTTTTAAAAACATGGATGAAGCGGCAGCAGTTATTGGGCTTAGAAGAGCGGAAAAATGGCGAAGCGACGGTCGGCTTCAGAATATTCAAAGATATGTTGAATCTGGCGGCAAGCATTTGACAAAGAGCATCCTCAGGGGTAAAGCGCAAAAGAATAGGAAGGCTTAATATCGATTAACACGATAATAAATGTTAATTTAAGTAGATAGGAGGTAAATTGTTATGATGGAAAAACTGAGAAAACTGGGCTTGTATGGCATTGGGCTTGCAGTTCTAACTGAGGAGAAGATTGAGGAGTTTGTCCGTGAGGCTGTGTCCGAAGGCAAGATTACAAAAGAAGAGAGTAAAAAAGCCGTGTCTTCTCTTATTGAGGAGAGCAAAAAAGAGCGTGCTAAGCTCAATGACAGCATCCGGTCTGAGGTGAAGAAGGCCGTGTCCGAGCTGGGTGTTCCGCAGAAAAAGGATTTGAGCTCTCTTGAATCCAGGATTAACAGTCTTGAAAAGAAGATATTAAAGGCTCTCAAAGAAGAACGGTGATCTTATCTCTGATATAGGGAGGCGATATCGCCATATCAAGCGTTATGAACAGATAATGCGCGTTCTTATGCGGTATGGCTTTGGATCTGTTGTGAGAAAGTTCGAGGCGGTTCTTCCCTTTGGCTCAAAGGTTTTTGAGCCTATTGCGAAGGGTGAGGATGTATCAAAGCCTATGCGTGTGCGCTTTATCCTGCAGGAGCTGGGGCCAACTGCGGTTAAGTTCGGCCAGTGGATGAGCACGCGCCCTGATATTCTGCCTCTTGAGTATATTTCTGAGCTTGAGAAGCTTCAGGACCGTGTGCAGCCCTTTCCCTTTGAAGAGGTTCACGCCATTATACGCGAGGAGCTTGGTGGCGAAATCGAGGAGTTCTTTGAATATTTTTCAGAAGAGGTTATTGCAAGCGGGTCTATTGCGCAGGTGCATCGGGCGAATCTAATGGATGGAACATCTGTTGCCGTGAAGGTTCAGCGGCCAGGGATTGCAAAGACCATTGACACAGACATGGAAATACTGCTTGACCTTTCAAAGCTTGCAGGAGAGCACATAATAAAAACAGAGCTCTATGACCCTGTGGCGATTGTTGAGGAATTTGCCTACGCTATTGAACGGCAGCTGGATTTTCTCAGCGAGGCTCGAAACGTCGAACGCTTCGCAAAGAACTTTGAAGCTGTTGACTATGTCTATGTGCCAAAGGTGATGGCTGATCTTTCCAGCCGGCGCATCATCACACTTGAGTTCATTGAGGGAATTAAGATAAACGATCTCGATGGGCTTGAGTCCACGGGACTTGACAACAAAGAAATCGCATTCAACATCGCATCAGCCTATCTCCAGCAGGTCTATATTGACGGTTTTTTCCATGGCGACCCTCATCCGGGAAATCTCTTTGCCATGCCACGAAATGTTATCGGGTTCACAGACTTCGGTATAATGGGTGTTCTCGATGAAACTGCGAAAAAATACCTCACAAAATCGCTCGTGGCCATTGTTAACAAAGATTCCCGCGCACTTGCTGAATCCATGTTCGACATGGGCATGGTCACAGGCGATGTTGACTTTGACTCATTTTCCACTGACCTTGATTATATGCTGAGAAAATACTCTGGCATGTCACTTAATAAGGTGAA
>BDTI01000005.1 GCA_002923215.1 archaeon BMS3Abin16
GGGGGGATGTGTGTGGGTGTAGAAAATAAGTTTTCAAATCACAGGATATATATTTTCTGAACCTGTCTGACAATTGATTTGAACAAAGAATAATGTGTTTGTGGGGGAGGGGGCCTATGAGGGGTAGAAAAAAAGTCTAAGTCCCCCATAGGCAGATAGGGTTGTACGTGCCATCCTTTATGAAGGTTTCGATTAAACCGGCTTGACTTCTATTGAAATTTATTTTAACAAATCCAGGGGTATTTCGTCGTGTCAATCAGAATAAAATGCCTTTGACCCCTCGGACTCGGCTATATAGACCTTTGTTAGCTGGGGCAGGGTTTTTTTCAGTTCTCTGTAGAAATATGCGGCCAGCTCCTCGGCGGTTGTTGCCAGTGTTGGCAGAATTGTGCAGTCTTCTTTGGGGAAGGAGTAGAATTTCTCAGCCAGCTTGACCTCGATTTGACCATTTGTTTCAGTGATTGTCAGTGCTTTCGACTTGCCCGGCAGAAGTACGCTATGGTCTAGATTGTCGCAGAGCGCCTTCACCCTGTCTTTGGCCTTTTTAAAATCGATTACCATGCGGTCTTTGTCCAAGCTTCCCATTAGCTCAACCTCAACAGTGTAATTGTGGCCGTGCAGATGCTCACACTTGTCATGTTCAACGATGAAGTGTGATGATGCGAAGTTAAGTTTTGGATCATCAATTAAAAGTCCGTACATAATTTTTAAAACACCCGTGTTTTTGTCAGATCATCTTCTATCTCTGCGATTTCTCTTGCATAACTCTTTGCAATCGATGTCGCCAGCGCCGAGACGTCTTTTATACCAAGCTCGCTTAGCCCCACAGCCTCCACACCCTCTGGCACACCCTCGGCTGTGATGTTCAACCCCAAGTGGATTTTCGCCGATGAAGCCGATGCCGTTGCCACTGAAACCGATAGTTTGCGACCCTTAAAATACAGGTCTGACGCGTCTCTCTCCACATGTGTCTTCGCAGCCTTGGTCACCTCTTTTTTAGCGGCTGCAACGAGTATTCGCTGCCGATGATAGGCGAGGCGCAGACTGGGGTCGTCGAAGTGTTCAACTATAAAATGCAGCACAAGCTCAGATGAGATCGGAACGCTGACTGTAGCTTCCCTCAGATCTTCAAGATCCACAAGCGCATCCCGCGAAACACTCATTTTGCCTGTGAAATAGACGATGGAATCACCCTGCACACCCAGCGTTTGAAACGCCCAAAGCGGCTTTATCTGCGAGCCGTCATAGTCAAGGCTTCCAGCGTCAAAGACCGTGGTCCTAGGAATTGTTTCCATTCCCATTCAGCTCCTCCTTAATCTCACCGAAAAAACCTGATTTCTCAGCATAAGTGTTATGCCTGTGTATGCTTTCGAAATTTTCTTGCTGAGCCCTTACATAGGCGGTATCAGATAGATCAGGGTATTTTTCAACAAGGCCTTTCACCATCATCCGAAGGACGTCCTCGACGAATCTGGGCTTTCGATGGGCGTCCACAACCACCTTTAACTCGTCGCTGCGCTTCAAAACCTCGTAGAGCGGGCTGCTCATGGCGTCTTCGATTATTCCTACAATGTCGTTTGCCTCCACACGCTCATCTTCATCGGTTTCAACAATGAGTGTGCCCATGCCTCGCTGGTTATGGGATGAAAGCGGCAGCTTCGCAACGATGTCTTTGTCAATGTTGAAGTTTTCAGTTACATAGTGCTGCACAGACTCGATTGAACAGGGGCAGACTGTGAGCCCTTCGGCAACGGCGCCAACGCTTCTGCGCACTTTAATATTATCTCCGTCGCGCCAGGCAACGGCTTTTGCGATAAGCTCGTATTTCTCTTGAGTCGGCATTTTTGTAACAGGCGTGACCCGTGGCAGCGAGTAATCGGCACGCATCTCAACCTCGGCACGTGTCGCCTCCTGCTTCATAAGGCATGTCTTGGCAATGGCTATGCAGAGAAGCTCAATATCCTCTACTTCAGGCCCGATGGCGCGCTCGATTATCTCATTTGTAACCTCAAGGTTTCGCGACATATGAATACCCTTCTTATGTGAGGGCAGGTCGATAAACACCTTGATATCAGCGAGCAGCACATTATATTGCCCGTCTTTTTTACGAATAATTGTCTTTTTAATTCCTGTTACACCCACCCGATTCAGTTTGATATAGACGGGGGGCTCGGATTCCTGTGTGTCTTTCATCGTCATAATATCCCTATCTGTTTGTGTGTTTGAAAGGAGAGTGTTATATCATCTGCACTTAAATATTGCGCCGCCGCTTCTGAGAGTTTAAACAGCTTTTCACGGCTGATCTGCACTGCGGAGTCTGTTGTTGTCACCGGCTGAATCGCCAGGGGCACGCCAAGTTCTGCAAGTTTTTCTGAAGTCCATGTGATTGTTTCAACGCTTGTCCCCTCTGTGACCACGATCTTTGCAAAAACCTCTGCTCCGGCGTCCTTCAAGATTCGGGTAGTCTCGAACTCGCTTTCCAAAACCTTCTGCCACCCAGTGTATGGAAGCGCTGTTTCATCCTTCAAATCCACACAGGCATAGTCAACATGAGATGCAACCTTTTTTGCAGCCTTTGGCAGGGTGCCATTTGTCTCAAGATAAACCCGATCCACTGTCT
>BDTI01000006.1 GCA_002923215.1 archaeon BMS3Abin16
TCCCTCTCCATCAAGAAGCGCGGCCTCCACCTTTGTTCCTCCCAGGTCAATGCCAATCGAATACTCTTCGCCGCCGCCCTCTGACATTTTACCCTCCTTAGAAATCATTTCACCTCGCCATTTAACCCTGCTACCCTGGATGATTTAAAGCTTCCCCTGCTCCAAACCTTTTAAGAGCTCCAAGCCACAGATGTATGTTGTATGAAGGAGCTTATAAAAGGGGCGCAGGCAGTTTTAAAAAACAACTGGATGGGAGGTTACACACGGCCCTCAGCGCTGCTCTACCCTCATCAGTGGAGCTGGGACTCAGCCTTCATCGCAATCGGATACTCAACCTTTGACGAGCATAGGGCGCAGACCGAGCTGTTATCACTATTTCGGGGACAGTGGAAAAACGGGATGATCCCACATATCGTCTATTCACCGAATCCATCGGATGCCTATTTTCCGGACGCAGAATTCTGGAACACGACAAGCTCTAAGCAGGCTCCCAGCGGCCTTCAAACATCTGGCATAACCCATCCCCCGGTCCACGCAACAGCAGCGCTCACAATCTACAACCGGGCGAAGAACCGCAGATCGGCACTCGAATTTTTGAAGGAGATATTTCCTAATCTGCTCGCCTCACACCGATTCTTCCACACAATTCGAGACCCGCTGGGAGAAGGGCTTGCATACATCCGCCATCCCTGGGCGTCAGGGCTTGACAACTCACCTACTTGGGACATTCCGCTCCAGCGAATCGAGCTTGGAGACACACCCGGATTTGAGAGAAAAGACCTGCGCGGCGTCCCATTGGAAGAGCGGCCTCGTGACTGGGATTACAACCGCTACATCTATCTCGTGGAACTTTTCAAAGAACACAGCTATGATGAAGCGGAACTATTCAAATCCTGTCCATTTCTGCTGCAGGATCCGCTTGTAAACTCGATTCTCGTAAAGGCTGATTCCGATCTTGCGGGTATTGCAGAGATACTCGGCGAAGACCCGTCTGAAATACGCGGCTGGGAGGAGAAAACGAAAAAAGCGATTAACAAAAAGCTCTGGCACAGGGGGCATGGATTCTACGACGCCTATGATCTAAGAGCAGATGAGATGATCGAGGTGGACACAGCCTCTGGTTTCGTACCTCTCTATGGCGGCATTCCCACACGCTCGCAGGCTCGAAAACTCTACAAATATCTTGATTCAAAGAGTTTCTGCAGTATCCATGAGAAAAAGTGTTTTTCCATCCCCAACTATAACAGGGAGGGTGTGCACTTCGACCCTGTGAACTATTGGCGCGGTCCTATCTGGATTAACATGAACTGGATTATTATGCAGGGACTCCGGCGCTACGACTATGTGGATAAAGCGGATAGCGTGAAGGCTGACATAATCGAGCTTGTGCGACGCTACGGCTTCCACGAATATTATGATCCATTCAAAGGCCGCGGATACGGGTCAACCGATTTTTCCTGGACCGCCGCACTTTTTCTTGACACAGTGTTTGACGACGAAAAGATCCAGTAAAAACGTGGTCGAAAAAGAGACTTGCCCCAATCGAACAGAGTTCGATTGAAATTATATATTTCACCTCTCGTTGGAACGTTTTGCCCTAATTTGAATTAATACAAAACGTGGGTTTCTTTTCAGGCGTGTTTTCTTTACGTAAAGAAAAGATGCATCGGTGTTGAGCGATAAATTATCCACCTTCTTTGGAGAAATTCGCGATAGTGAATTTTGGGTTTTCTTTTGGGGCAGATTTTCTTTTACAAAAAAGAAAAGGTGCGGCTGACGGGATTTGAACCCGTGCAATTGGCTTGCTTCATTAATCGCTGTTTTTTTTCTGGGGGTTGGGCGATTAGTGTGGAAGGCCAATGTCCTAACCGCTAGACCACAGCCGCATATTTTTGTGTTTGTTTTGATTCTTTCTGTGTTTTTTTAGCTTAGTTCATTAATTTTTTGTTCGAGCAGGGGTAGGAAGCTGCCGGCGTCTGTTATTACTCCGAGTGCTTGTGCGGTGCCTCTGTCGGCTAGTTTTGTGATTGTTGCGGGGTTGATGTCAACGAATATGGTTTTTATATTTGATGCTAGAAGGTTTCCAACGGCTATTGAGTGTAGAAGTGTGCATATCATGAGCACGAGTTCCACGCCTTCAAGTTTGCTTCGCATTTCGCGCTGGGCTTCTATTGTGTCTGTTATCACTTCTGGCAGTGGGCCGTCATCTCGGATTGAGCCTGCGAGAATATAGGGGATATTTTTTTCCGTGGCCTCATACATAACGCCTTGTGCCAGTTTACCTGATTCCACGAGTGCTTTGATGCTTCCTGCTTTGTTGACCTCGTTTATCGCGTAGAGATGATGCCTGTGCCCGCCCTCTGCTGGTCTGCCGGTTGCGATTTTAATGCCAAGCGAGGTTCCGTAGAGGGCTGCTTCAATGTCATGTACGGCAAGTGCGTTTCCAGCATAAAGAACGTCTACAAACCCGTTCTTAATCATCCGGGCGAGGCTTACATGGGCGCCGGTGTGTACGATTGCAGGCCCGCCTACGACAAGAACTTTTCCGCCGCGTTTTTTCACGGCCACAACTTCGCGGGCGCTTTCTTCGATTAATGAGTCTGTGGGTTTTTCTGATGACACATTGCTGCTCATAAACTCCA
>BDTI01000007.1 GCA_002923215.1 archaeon BMS3Abin16
TGGTTGACACCTGCGCCGCCGAGTTCGAGGCCAAAACACCCTATTATTATTCCAGCTATGAAAGGGTTGACGAAGTCGCGGTTAGTGATAACAAAAAAGTGATTCTCCTCGGCTCAGGCCCGATCCGAATAGGTCAGGGAATCGAGTTCGACTACTGCTGCGTCCACGGCGTAATGGCGCTTAAAGAAGAAGGGTTTGAGGCGATAATCGTAAACAACAACCCTGAGACCGTGTCCACCGATTATGACACATCTGACAAGCTCTACTTCGAGCCTCTCACACTTGAAGATGTTTTAAACATCATTGAAAAGGAGAAGCCCATGGGCGTGATCGTGCAGTTCGGAGGCCAGACACCGCTGAACCTGGCTGTGCCCCTGGCCAAGCGGGGTGTGAAGATTCTTGGAACCTCGCCTGAAAGTATTGACACCGCCGAGGATCGGGAGAAGTTCACAGAGATCCTGAACAGGCTGGAAATCCCGCAGGCCGAGTTTGGAACCGGATTCTCCTATGAAGAGGCCAAGGGAATTGCCGACTCCATCGGCTACCCAGTGCTTGTGCGGCCCTCCTATGTGCTCGGGGGGCGTGCTATGGAGATCGTCTACGATGATGAGCAGCTTGAAGAATACATGGTGGAAGCGGCACAGGTCTCGCCTGAACATCCTATTTTAATCGACCGGTTCCTTGAAGACGCGGTTGAGGTTGATGTGGACGCTGTCTCTGATGGATCGGACGTCTATATCGGCGGGGTCATGGAGCACATTGAGCAGGCGGGCGTGCACTCCGGGGATTCGGCATGCATCCTCCCGCCCCAGAGCCTTGATAAAACAGTTCTCCAAACTATTAAAGACTATACTAAGCGGCTTGCCATTGAGCTCGGTGTGGTTGGGCTTTTGAACATCCAATTCGCGGTGAAAGCCGGAAAAGTCTACATCCTTGAGGCTAATCCCCGTGCGTCGCGAACCGTGCCCTTTGTGAGCAAGGCTACAGGCGCGCCTCTGGCAAAGATTGCAACACGGGTTATGATTGGAAAAACCTTGCGGGAGCTTGGATATGTGGGCGAACGTAAGATCCGGCACATCGCGGTTAAAGAAGCTGTGTTTCCATTCCTCAAGCTGCCCGGCGTCGACCCGGTGCTTTCGCCTGAGATGAAGTCTACGGGCGAGGTGATGGGAATCGATTTTGACTTCGGGCTCGCCTATTACAAGTCACAGCTCGCGGCGAAAAACCCCCTGCCAAAAAGCGGGACGATTTTTATCAGCGTGAAACGCAGGGACGCGGTGAGAATCGCGCCTATTGCAAAGCAGCTTTCAAATATGGGATTTCATATCCTATCTACCGAGGGCACGGCTGAAGTGCTCACAGAAGCGGGCGTGGAGGTGGAGGTTGTGAGAAAGATCAGCGAGGGCGCTCCAAACATCCTTGACAGGATAAAAAACCATGAGGTCCAACTCATCATCAACACACCCACGGGCGGACGGGCGCAGCTCTCGGATGGATACTATATCCGCAGAACCGCAGTTGACCTTGACATACCCTACATTACAACCATTGCAGGCGCTGTTGCAGCGGTTAAGGCGATTGAGAGCATGGGTAGAAAGGAGATCACCATCCGATCCTTGGGCGAGTACCATCGGGACCATATGCTTGAGCTCAGGCTTGAGGATTTCCCACGGGAATGAATCTATGGGCGGCGTTGCAAAACCTGAAAAGGCCCTGCTTTTTATGGGGCTTATGTATCGGGAAAAAGAGGTTTTCGAACTTGCAATTCAAGACCTTGAAGACCGATTTGGAGAGATCATTCTAAGAAGCCCGGAGTTTGATTTCAACTTCACAGACTACTACAACGAAGAGATGGGGGCTGGTTTGAAAAAGACCTTCCTCGCCTTCGAAATCCCTGTTGACCCTGGAAGACTTGCTGAAATCAAGGCGTTTACAAAGGAGCTTGAAAACAAGCATAGCAGCAAAGCCAATGGCAAAAAGCAGCGAAAAATCAACATTGACCCAGGCTACGTTACTCAGAGCAAAGTTGTCCTGGCGTCCACAAAAAACCGCAGCCAACGTATATACCTAAAAGATGGAATATATGCTGAGGCCACGCTGATTTTCAAAAGCAAAAAATGGGATCCCCTGCCATGGGCATATGCCGATTATCGAACACCCCTTGCAGGGAAATTCTTTATGGAGCTCAGAAGTCTATAGTAATGAATCAGTCATTAGATTGAAATTTCTTCTCCTTGCAGTTCCTCCATCAGCTGTTTAAATTTCTCCTCACCAACTGCTTCATGCACCGATCTCATTAATTTAAGAGCCAGTTGAAGATCCGGCAATCCTAATCTTTTTAAGATACTTGCTGCGATTATGAAGTTTTTTAATGCGTCTTTGTAATTCTCTCGGGCAAAGTGAAGCTTTCCTATCTGCCCAAGAGTTGAGGCAATTCCGCTCTGGTCGCCGAGCTTTTCTTTGATTTCCAGGCTCAGGTTGTAGAGTTTCAGGGCTTCATCGTACTCGCCTTTGACATAGTGAATATTTGCTATCTGGTGAAGCGTATAAGACACTCCGCTCTGGTCGCCGAGCTTTTTGTGTATTTCCAGGCTCTGGTTGTAGAGTTTCAGGGCTTCTTCGTGCTCGCCTTTGTGCTGGTGAATCATTGCCATCTGGTGCAGCGTATAAGACACTCCGCCCTGGTCCCCGAGCTTCTCAAATATTCCC
>BDTI01000008.1 GCA_002923215.1 archaeon BMS3Abin16
GGTCTGTGGAACCGGGCTCTACTATTTCAGCAGACGATACGCAACTGAAATGGATGAACGCGTGGACCAGGTGCTGGAAGTTCTGCCCGGAGCTAACTGCGGAGCCTGCGGATATGGGAGCTGCGAAGGACTGGCCGTTGCAGTTGTCAAGGCTGTTGATGAAATGAAGAGGATACCCAGATGCATCTTGGGAGGGGATGGTGTGGCATCTGAGATTGACGGAATCCTTGGAATCGAGGCGCAGCGGCCTGAAAAAGAGATTTCACGGCTGCGCTGCAGCGGCGGCGCGCGATGTCAAGACAGGTTCAAGTATGTTGGAATCGATGACTGCCGAGAGGTGATCTTCCTATCTGAGGAAGGTGATAAAGCCTGCACCTACGCCTGTGTGGGCCACGGGACCTGCGCAGCTCTCTGCCCCTTCGACGCCATAACCATGGGGGCTGACGGCCTCCCGGTTATCGACAGATACCATTGCCGGGGCTGCGGGCTCTGCGTAAAGGCATGTCCAAGAAAGGTTCTAACGCTTTCTAAGATAGACGAGCATTTCTACGTTGCCTGTTCCTCACATGAACCTGGCAAAGTGGTTAGGAAGATATGTGAACTAGGTTGCATCGCCTGCAAAATCTGTGAGAAAAACTGCCCAGTTGACGCAGTGCACGTGGTTGACAATCTCGCCGTAATTGACCCTGAGAAATGCACGGGCTGCGCTATATGCTATGAAAAATGCCCAAGGAAGGTGATCTTTCCAGTATGATAACAAGGAGAACTCTTCTCAAAGGGATGGGAACAGCGTTTATCAGTCTTTCAGCCGCACGCTTAGGGCTTGAATTGGAACGGCGGCCCACTGTTTTTGAAGAGGCGCGGCGTGCGATGGGCGGGCCATTTCGAATAACAACAGTCGGAAGCGACCGGCCACATTTGAAGTCTGCTGTGAAAGCAGGCTTTGAAGAGGTTTGGAGGCTGGAAGAGCTTATGACAATCTACAAGTCTGAAAGCGAGATTTCACGGCTGAACATCTGGGGAGAGGCACAGCTTTCTTCTGAGTCTATGGATATATTGAAAAAATCCATTGTTTTTTCACAGGCGACAAATGGAGCCTTTGACGTTACCCTTGGAGCATTTGAAAACCTTGTTGTAGGCTCTGATTTCGCACGCTTCAATAAACAGGGTATGAGTGTTGATCTCGGCGGGATAGGGATTGGATATGCAGTGGACCGGATAGTTGAGGCTCTGAAAAAAATGGGGGTGAAAAGCGCGCTTGTAGACGGCGGCGGCGAGGTAAAGTCGATTGGCAGCAAAACAGATGGGACTGCTTGGCGGGTTGGAATACGAAATCCATTTCAAAAAACAGGTTTCAGCAGGGTGATTGCTCTTGAGGGTGCTTCGATTTCTACAAGCGGAAACTATGTTACATCTCATATCATCGACCCGCGAACAGGCCGCGTGCCGGAGGGGCTTGCAAGCGCAACGATAATCGGAAAAGACGCAACAACGGCTGACGCCATGTCAACAGCAGTCTTTGTACTCGGCCCAGAGGCAGGGCTGGATGTCATCGAAAAAACACCCGGCCTCGAAGGACTGCTCGTAACAAGCACAGGAAAAATAATCGAATCCAGCGGATTTAACCAATATACAGTTTAGACTACAGACTTTATTTCACACACTATTAAATAGAATCAAACGATAACAATTCAAAAGGAGTGAATGAAAAATGGCGTATTTTGTTTGTGAAGATTTGAAAGGTGCCAGTGAAGTGAAAATTCACGATGAAGACTGCGGACATTTCAAAAATAGAGATGTAGATGCTGAAACAATGGAATGGCATGGTCCATTTGACTATGATACTGCTAAAAGTGAAGCAGAGCGGCTTTCAATGAAATACAAGAAAGACTGGCGAAACGCCGAGTGTTGCATGACAAACCCCTGAGTGATGGATGTGTTGAAATTCCATAATCCAAATGAATTTCCATATGAAGCGTTTGTTGAGCGAAGGGTATCAGAGCACTTTCAAAATGCTGGTTATGAAGTATCAACGGAGATTGCTTTTTTAGATTTACATTTTAAATCCGCTGGAAAAGGTGGTGAGTGGAGGATAGAATGTAAAGGCGAGACCTCGTCAATCGGAGTTGATTTTAACACTGGCATTGGCCAAATTCTGAAACGAATGGATGATGAAAATTCAAACTATGCCCTTGCACTTCCAGAGACTCAAAAATTTCGCAGACAGACAAAACAAATACCTCCTGCAGTAAGAAAAAAATTAAAGCTCTATTGGATTTGGGTGAACGAAAAAGGGGATATAAAGATAGAGAATCCATAAATCACGAGTTTCGATCTTGACGCATTTTATCAAAACATTTTAATTATTTTATGTCGATTCTTCAGCACCGTTATTAAGTTAACGGATTTAACTTTATGGAAAATCTTTATATTTGGCTTTGTTAACACTGGGCTTAGGTGATACTAATGCGACTGAGGGATTATGTTCTCTGTTCTTGAAGCAGCCAAAAAAGGCATGAACCTCCCGAAAGAGGTTACGATATTTGACACCACGCTTCGTGATGGTGAGCAGACGCCGGGCGTTTCGCTTACGCCTGAGGATAAATTGGTGCTCGCAAGGCAGCTTGACAAGCTGGGTGTGGACATAATCGAAGCCGGATTTCCAATCGCATCTAAAGGCGAGTTTAATGCTGTGCGCCAGATCTCGCG
>BDTI01000009.1 GCA_002923215.1 archaeon BMS3Abin16
TTGCATACATTACAGAAACAAGCGCTGTTTCTTTTGAAACCGCCTTTTTCAGCTCTTCCAAGTCGATAAATCCGTATTCATCGACACCCACAGTTTTAATGGTGAATCCCTGTTTTTGAAAATAGCGGCACACATTTGTAACTGAGATGTGCTCGATTGCCGAGACTATTATCTCCTTTTTTTCACTGCCCCTGCCGGCGATTCCCTTTATCGCCAGGTTTGTGGCCTCAGTCGCACCTGATGTGAAAACAATGTTTTTGCTCTTCTTTGCAGAAATTAGGCCGGCCACCTTTTCACGAGCCGATTCAAGGGCTTCAGCCGCCTCACGGCCAAAACTGTGCATCGACGAGGGATTGCCATAGATCTCAGAATAAAAAGGCTCCATCGCATCCCTAACACGGGGGTCAACAGGTGATGCGCCGGCGAAGTCCATGTAGATTTCTTTCAAAAAAGGTCTGCCCCCTGTCTTAAGTTTTTTTAATAATAAATCTGATTTCCCGCCCCTCTTTCGAAACCTCGAGAAGCTCGTGGCCAAGTCTTTTTACAAGCCGGGGGATATCCTCCTCTGAGCCGGGGTCGTCGGCTAGAACTTCAAGGATTTGACCTTCATTCATTGTGTCCAGTGTCTGCCGTGTTTTGAATATGGGTTCAGGGCAGTAGAGCCCGACACAATCGATTGATTCATCTGGAATCGCTTTTGACATAAGATAGTCCTTATCTGAGCTTCTATTTATTCTTTTTTAGCGAAGTCTGTTTTGGGTGCGCTGCAAGCCGGGCATGTTGCAGGCCGACATCGCACGTTTCCAGTTTCAAATCCGCATTTTGAACACTTCCATTCCGCCATAATAATATCACTCCTAAACTTGGTGTGCGTGTTTTTCATTGATTAATATTTGCCCAAAAAATAATATATGTCTATACATAAAAAAGGGCTATGCCTGAAGGAGTTGAAAGCGTTGCGGTTTACTTTTATTTTCATAAAGACAATGGACGCGAGATAAAAGAGCTTTGGACTGGACTCGCAGAAAAGGCTGGCATGGAAATCGGGGATACTGATGCGGTGGAGCTTGTTAATGAGCGGTTCAACAGCCAGGGACTTACAAACATCAAGACGCTGCAGGGACCTGGCGCCACGATACATATCTGGCTTCACAAAAGTATTGTTGTTGTTTCAGGGATTAGCACAGATAGGGATGCCTGGGCTGATTTAAGCAGTCTGCCATGCGCCGGATCTGCAATTGGTTGGGCCCGTGTTTTTATCGGAGATGAATCTGGGCGCGACAGCCTTGAATCTAAGTTCGGAAAGCGATACAGTCTGCTGGAAACCGATTTTGGCCGGCTCTGCCAGTTCGAGGAAAAAACGGGCAACAGAGCGCATATTTATTATCTGATGCACCTCGATGGCTCCGCGGCGGTTGAACACTTTTTAACACTTGACTTTCCGCTCTTTGATTTCGCAATCCACAAGCTGCACATGGAGCGTGACTACTTCAAAAACCAGCAGAAGTGGATTCTGAATGAAAAAGCGGAAATCGACAAGGAAATCGGGGAATTGCTCCACAAAAGCATCGTGGGCGAGACACTGAACCCGGAGTACATCGGGTCGCTGGAAAAAGACATCGACACATTGTCGTCGAAATACGCGATCCTTGTAAACGACGGACACTTGATTCGAAAGGCGCGAACAACGCTTGAAGAGGAGGTGGGGCATGTGCAAAGCAGGCTGCGAGGCTTTGGAACCATCCCAGAGGGCGGGCTGGAGATAACAAGAGACACTGCAGAGCTCATAGACAAGCTCAGAGAAGCAGAGACGTCGATTAGCTTTGCCATTAAAAACACGAAGACAGCAATCGACACTGTGAGAACAAGCGTTGAACTCCTCAGAAGCAGGGAAAACATATTCTTACAGGAAGAGGCGATCTCATTTCAAGTGGCTGCAGGAGTTTTAGAGTTCATCATCATATTCTACTACAGCATCGCCTCATGGGATTACATAATCGGGGTGGAACGCTTTGATACAATCCCGCCCTACATACGCTTTCTCACGATCTTTGTCTTTGCAGCGCTTTCAGTAATACTCACACATTTCATCGGCATAAGCTTCAAGGAAAAGTGGAAGCTCAACCGCGGGCTCATACTCTCTGCAGCGGCGCTTCTAGGGATGTTTGCCTACATCGTGTTTCTATCGATTCAGACAGCTGCTTTACACGCCGCCTAGGTCCTGCATTAATCTGATTGCTGTGAGCCGGTCTCGAAGGATTTGAGCGTGGTTTCCCTCGTCGCGTGCAAGCTGTTCAAGGGCTGCCCGGGTCTCAGGATCAGTCGCTTCTTTCGCAAGCTTCAGGTATTTTTCCTTTGAGTTGATCTCGCTTTCAATCGCAGCTTCAAGTATCTCGATTATATTCATCAGTCTACCCGTCCCGCAGGAGGCGAAGCGCGGTCAGCCTCTCCCCAAGCTCCCGCTCATGGTTTTGCTCTTCAGCGGCGAGTTCTTTAAAAAGCGCCCGCATCTCAGGTGTGTCAGCCTTCTCAGCAAGCCTTTGAAACCGGGTTTTCATCGCTTTTTCAGCCTCTACGATCTCTTCAAGAGTCTTGATCATATCATCGCTCATATCAGTTAAATCCCTGTCCAGAGTATAAATATATTTTTCCCAAGCGATAGCAGGCGGTGTGTCGCAAGATTTAAATTCTTTGGCTGCCACAGTATCTATAATGACTTTCTGGTCTGCCTTTTTTTTACA
>BDTI01000010.1 GCA_002923215.1 archaeon BMS3Abin16
TGAGACACGGCGTGCTCTTCACAGATTAATTGAGGGGATAAAGGTGAGCAAGACTTCCTTCAGAGCCGTACTAAGAGTTGAGCACGAAGAGAAAGAAGCTTTAGACCTTGCTAAGATGATAACTAGGTGTACTGTGACAACACTTGTGTCCGTTTTTGTTGTCAGCACATGTGTCCTATTATTGTAAACTCTTCATCTCTTTGAAATATCTTTGGGCTGGCACAATCCAGCCAATTCCACCATGTCTTCTTACATTGTTGTACTTGCCCCGGAACCTGCTAAGCTCCAGATGTGCGTGGTCCAAGTCAGAAAATACAACTTGGCTTATTAGCTCCCTGTGCATGATCTTGAAGAAGGCTTCGATTTTGCCTCGGCCCTGAGGATTGTAGGGTCTGCCGACAATCAGCTTGATGTCATTATTCTCGCAGAACTGGCGGAAAGATTTGGCAATAAACTGCCGTCCATTGTCAACGTAGATAGCTCTGGGTTTCCTTCCTGTACCGAGGGCATTTGCCAATGTTTCGATAGCATTTGCAGCAGTCTTACGTTTATAGATTCGTAGAGCTGGAACGAACCTAGAATGGTCATCAATCATCCCAAAAACTCTGACTTTTCCAACACCACGGATTCTGAACTCATATATGTCCATCTGCACTCGTTCAGCATGAACGAAGGCACGTTTGATACTCGTGCTAATTGCGTCGCAAGTGCCACAAGCTGTCAGGGTGCTTTCTCTCGAACCGCTTACAATCTACTTTCTTTGGCTTAATCTCCGTATGCAGTCCATTCCGCTCAATAACTCGATGTACTGTTCTGTAGTTAAACTCCTGTCCAGTCTCATCGAGAAGGATGTATGAAAGTCTCCTGGCGCCGGCTGCTGGGTTTCTGAGTTTGGCATCTATGACCAAAATCTCATCATCCTCTGCCAGCTTATTATGAACTCGTTTAGGTGCTTTAGATTTTGACATCAGTCCATTGTAGCCCTCCCTTCGATACCTCGTTGCCCAGCGTCTAAGCGTTCTATCGCTAATGCCCAACGAAGAGCAGATCTCCCTCGTTGGTTTCACTCTATCCAGATAGTTGATGACAGCACGATACTTCAACTCTATGACCTCCATTGAATCACCAAAGAGGACATATGTGCTGTCACGCTTTTAGGACATATCCGCTGTCACACTACAACTAGGGAGTGCTCCCATGAGATCGGCAGGGCAGTACCGGTGCTCGCCGAAGTTGAGAGCAACCCTGAGGAGATAAGAGAGGCTTCAGTGAAAGTGGGACTTGCATATATAAAAAAAGGTAAGAGCTTTTGTCTGAGAATCAACAAGCGCGGTGTCCATAACCTTGAAAAACCTACGCCAGAGCTTGAATACATGGTCGGGGGGTCGGTCTACGATGCGCTCGCAGAGAAGTATATGGTAAAGCCGAAGGTAGACCTCTCCAACCCTGAGATAACTATCATTGTAGAAGTCCTCGGCATGAAGAGCATCGTGGGCATCGTTAGAACTGAGTCGCAGAGCTAGAGTTCGAACTTGCTCATCTTGAAGCCACACTTGCATGTCAATTCCTGTATATATGCAAATCTATTTATATTTCAAAATCAAATATATTTAGTAAAGGTGTTTTTGAAACTCCTTAACAAAAATTGGGGGTGAAATTGTGATGGAAAAACTGCACATCAAAGAAAAGCTACATCTCAAGGAATCGGCTCCAGGGGAGCTGAGTATAGATGTGGCAAATGTCGAGCTCTTGGAGAAGGCTTCTAATGAGGGGATAAAAACCGTTTTTGATAGAGAAAAAGATCAGGAGCCTCATTGTAGCTACTGTGTGGAGGGTGTTTCATGCAGGATCTGTCTTATGGGGCCCTGCAGGATAACAAAAAAGGCTGATAGAGGCGTCTGCGGAGCCACCGGCGATACCATGGTTGCAAGAGGTCTTCTCAGGAATGTTAGCGGTGGGGCAGCGGCACATCTAGATCATGCGCGGCATGCAGCTTTGATACTGCTGGAAGCGGCAGAGGGAAAGGTTCCCTATGAGATCAAGGATGAGAAAAAGCTCCGAACCATAGCCAAAGCCTTGGGAATCAAGGGCGATGGAAAAAAGGATCTGGCAATCAAGGTTGCAAAAAAGGCGCTTGAAGATCTTGGCAGGCAGGAACCTAATGAAACACTTGCATGGCTTAAGATGCATGCTCCAGAGGAGAGGATTGAGACCTGGAGAAACTTGGGTGTCCTTCCTGTTGGGGGTGACCGGACAATAACTGAGAGCATGCACAGAACCACCATGGGATCAGATGCCGACCCTGTAAACCTGCTATTAGGGGCGATAAAATCAGCGCTCGTGGACGGATATGCTGGACTTCACATGGCATCAGATATTCAGGATATCCTGTTCGGCACTCCAACTCCGAAGATGTCAAAGGCAAGCTTTGGAGTGATAGCCGAGGATCATGTGAACATTGCCGTCCATGGCCATGTCCCCATCCTTTCTGAAAAGATCGTGGAGGCAGCAGATAGGTTGCAGAAAGAGGCAAAGAAAGAAGGGGCCAAGGGGATCAACGTTGTGGGTATATGCTGCACAGGAAACGAGCTTTTGATGAGGCAGGGGATTCCGATAGCAGGAAACGAGCTCAACTCTGAGCTTGCGATAGTATCTGGTGCTCTCGAGGCGATGGCTGTTGATATCCAGTGCATCTATCCCTCTGTAACCAAGGTGGCCGAAGGATACCACACCAAGATAATAACCACATCACCTA
>BDTI01000011.1 GCA_002923215.1 archaeon BMS3Abin16
TGTTGAAACTGCATGAGTTGTTGTTCGATTTCCTTGGGTATCTGCTGCATATGCTACTCTATTCCTCCTATGTCCTCGTAAAGTCTTATCCATCTGGCATATGAATTTACCGTTGATCTGAATGCGTTTCTGTCTGTGGCATTTATTGTTAGCAGGAGCTGGGAGTCTTTAATCTCTAGCATGGTTTTAACCCTGCTATCGCTCTTGATTTCAGGGCGTAGAACGCTACCGAGGGCTGCTGCCTCAGTGTGTGTTTCAAAGGAGAATGTGAGCTGCGATTCTGGTTTCATTGTGGTCTGACTTTTTTAACTACCTTCGGCCTTGTTTTAAAGATTATTTTAAAGCCACAGTAAGGGCATCTTACAGGACTTCCCGGTGTGATTTCCACGTCCTTTGAGCATTGAGCGCATGTGTACATATCCTTTTACCCCTGTGCGCCCAGGTTTTTCAGCACCCGGTCGCTGTCTTTTGCAACATTTGTCCTTGGAAGATAGGCGCCGCCCACAAATGTGACGTCACATTTCCTGCACTTCCAAATCCCGCTAGACTCTCTTTTAACTGAGAGCCTACTACATGAGGGACACTCGTGATTAACCTTCATCGCCCCTTCTATTGCGGCGTATCTTCTTCTCGCCTTCATACCGTATCGAGCGCTGAATTTTCCAGCGCTTTTAACCTTTTTAGTTCTGCCCATAATCTTGTACCTAAAGTAGCTTTCTAAGTTCTTTTGCCTTCTCTATACCGCGATCTATGGTATTTAAAACTTCTTCTGCCGTAAATCCGCCGCCTTCACCCTTCTGCATAGCGCAGATCTCGCCTTTCTTTGTCGTGGTTATGGTGAGACGCGCGTCCAGCACCTGCTCTTCTTCGAGATAAGGGTCAACAGCAATTGCTGATCCGATCTTTGCATAGGTTGTTGAGATAGGCTTGTCAGCCATAGGCAGCGAGCCTGATCGTTCGCCGTAAATCGCCTTTCCATCCTCAACCTTGGGCATCTTGGCGTTGAGCAGTGCTGAGATGCAGGCAAGGGTGGATGCGTCGAAAAGGTTTCCGTCGTAGTCGAGGACGTGGATATCTAAAAAGACGATCCATACTTTCTCGCCTTCTGTGATGCAGAGTTTTTCAGTGTCAATGCAGCCAGATTCCCTTATGCCTCTGTCCACCACTCTGGCAATCTCGATTGCCGGCGGACGTGGCGGGCCTGACTCGAATGTGGGTGATGCCAGGGGCACGAGCTCAGCGCTTGTGGTGAGAACGCCTCTATTTGGCATGTCACTGTAGGGCTCGCCAAGTATCATCTTCACACCTGCCGCAACCTGTGTTCCGCCAAGTGAGACAACAGCTGATCCTTCCGCAGTTGCGTAGAGATTCTTTCTAATCTCGATTTCCCTGTAGTCATCAAGTCCACGTCCGTCGAGGCGTTTTCCCTCTTCCAAAAGTTTCTTGATATAATCTTTTTTAATATCAGCTATTACTCCTAACATGATCTTACACCTCGTATTTTTTTAGAAGCGCCTGCTTCTGAATCTCATAAACATCGAGACAGCCTTTCATAGCCATGTTAAATGCTTCCTCAAATTCCTTGCGTGTGAAATTACCGTCCATCTGCAGGAGTGTTACCTCCTTTTTCTGGGGGGCTATTGCAAGTGGCAGGTCTGCCTCGCCGAAGTTGTCTTCAGCACCCATCATATCGACAGCTACTTTTCCATCGATTTTGCCTGCAGCGCATGATGAGATAAGATCACGCATTGGAATTCCTGCATCTGCCATTGCAAGCGACGCGGCTGTTATGCCTGCGCATCGTGTGCCTGCGTTGGCCTGCAAGACCTCGATAAACACGTCGACCACAGTCTTAGGATAAAGGTGTGTGAGTACAACAGACTCAAGCGCCTCTTTTGTGACCTTGGAAATCTCCTGGCTGCGCCTATCAGGACCCGGCCTCTTACGGTCCGGAACTGAGAAAGGCGCCATATTATATCGGACACGCACAATAGCCTTGTCAGCCTCTTCCATGTGTCTGGGATGTACTTCCCGCGGTCCGTAGCAGGCGGCGAGAATCTTGTTTTCACCCCACTCCAGATAGGCTGAACCATCAGCCCGCTTCAGGACACCGACCTCCATCTTTATAGGCCGGAGCTCATCCAATTCTCTTCCATCTAACCTCTTCCCATCAACAAATAATTTTACTCCTTCTTTCTTCATAGGCTCTTCCTCTTTTCAATTAACATATTCTTCACATAGTCTGTGAGGCCCCGCTTGTGCGAGTTCGCCTCAATATATCGTATGGCTTCTATCGCCAGATCCATATTCTCGGTTGGGCCGTTTATCCATATTACGCCGTTTTGGCCTGCAAGTATTTCACAGCCGCTTTCTGATCTAACTGTATCTATCATCGAGTCTTTTTTCCCGATAAGCCTCGGCACCTTTGAAGGGGATATCTCAATTAGAAACCCTCCTTTAAGTACCGTTGCACCTCTCCATTTAAGCGTTGTGAAAACGCCTTTTGACTTTGTAACCTCTTTTATCTTCACATAAACTGCTGAGCCGATCGGCATGATGTCGCGGAGCCGCTCTTTACCTCGGAGGTCTCTGAAAAACTCTCCGCCCGGAAGAATCGATGAATAAGGAGCCGCGATATCAAGCCTCCAAAACGTGTTGTGCACATAGCTTACAACACCTATTACAAAATCCACTTCCTTCGGGTTGTATCCGCCTGAAAGCGGTATCACCCTCACAAAATTCTCTTTTTCCTCAAGCAGTCCCAGTTGGTTGGAGTGGATGCTGTCGTCTTCCCGCGCAACTCCTGATCCTAACTTCTTGTTTTCTTTTGAAACAAGCTCTCCAGGTATGACAAGTCTTCTCATAAT
>BDTI01000012.1 GCA_002923215.1 archaeon BMS3Abin16
CGGATACACACCACCGATCTACAGATATGATGTAGCAGCCTTAGAAAAGGGGGCCGCTCAAACGCCGATTAGCCCCGGCGAAACCGAGGTGTCTGCATCGGTCACCGTAACCTACGACTTCGAGTAAAATTGTGCGGGAGATCAATTTCAGGGGCATGGTTTTTGTGGGGCAGGCACATGCCAAGAGTTGAAGGCTGGCGCGTCCTGGATGTGCGTGCGAGAATCGATATAACAGGAAAGATGATTAAACAAGTAAAGATGAGCGTTTTTCTGCGATAATTTCCGCTGGAAGCACTCTACCACCTGCGCTTTTCGAACAAACCGGCTTCACAGCATATTTTTGCAAGGCAGAAAAGAGTCGGGATTAGGATTTTTTAGCTTTTCAGTTCCTCCCTAACCTTTCGAAGACTGAGCCCGGTCTTCTTAGAAATCCGTCGCATATCCTCAAACTCAGCCCGCTCAAACGCGATAACGCCAGCAGAGTCAAAAGCGACCTTAAATCGCACCTTAAACTCCCTATCCCCAACTACGACCTTTTTCTCGACAATCCTTCGGCTCAGCGTCAGCCGATGGGCATGAGGCATAACCCGAACACCTAGTGTCCCGGTCTCCTCCATAATCAGGGCTGTTAACGGTTCCACATCGGCCCGGTTGCACATGACCTTCAATATGTGGCCTGGACGGTTTTTCTTCATAATACAGGGAACGAGCACTACATCAAGCGCGCCCTCTTCAAAGAGCTGCTCGAAGAGATAGCCCATTGTCTCGCCGGTTGCGGTGTCGATGTTTGTCTCAAGAAGTGTTATCTCATCGTGGTTGAACCGCCTCTCTGAAGCTTCGCCAAGGTATAGTTTGAGCACATTTGGAAAATCCATGTCACTCTGACCGGCGCCGTAGCCGATCCGCTTAACCTTCATCTTCGCAAATCCATGGATAAAGTCATCTGCCAGATTCACAAGAATCGACGCGCCCGTGGGTGTTGTGAGCTCCATTTCCCGGTCTCCGAAGATAGGCTTTTCCCTGAGTATCTCTGCTGTTGCAGGCGCAGGCAGGGTGGAGCGCTGGTTGTGGAATGTGAAAAAGCCCATGCCAGTGTTCACAGATGATGACTGGACAACGGTGTCGAGCAGGCTGAGGTCATCGAGAAGCGCTGAGACCGCAACAAAATCAGAGATCGTGTCAGCCGCATCATGGAGATGCAGACTTTGCTTGTCTACGCCGTGCACCTTGGACTCTGCATCTGTAAGTGTTTCAAAACAGGACAGCGCAAACCCTCTTGCAGGCTGGGACAAAGCGGCCTTTTGAATCGCATCTCTGCACTCATCATAGGTTATCTGGCGATCCACAAATTCAAATCGATAATAGGTTGAGCTGTACACACCTCGCCTCACCTTCTTGATTATAATTTCAAATTCGCCGAGCACGCCGGCTATGGGCTTGAGCGCCAGATCGATCTTCTCAGGGTCAGCACCCAGGTCAAGCAGGCCGGCGATAAACATGTCACCTGAAACACCTGCGTTTGCAGCATCAATATAGAGCATACACTGAGTTAGGTATAAAGATATATTAAAGCATGCCGTAAAAGATGGATTCATGCGTCTAGAGAAGGTAGCCAAACTCATGGACCCCTCTATTGACATGGGTGTTGTTCTGAAACCTGAGAACATCTTTTATCTCACCGGATTCTATCCCACAAGCTTTGCCGTGCTCGTCCTTGGTTCCGAGCCCTATCTTGCTGTTAGCGAGATGGATGCTGCCCTTGCAGAAGACGCTCCCCTTGAAGTTCGGGTTGTTAAAAGCTTTAAAAAAGAACTTGAGTTTAAAGGAAAAGTAGGCGTTGAAAAACGGCATACAACTGTAAGCTTTGTTGAGGAGTTTCTAGAGGGCTGCGAGCTTGTTGATCTCAAGATTATCAATGAGATACGCCAGACCAAAGACAGGGGGGAGGTAGAGCTGATTAAAAAAGGGATTTGCGTCACAGAGAACGTGTTGGAGGGCCTTTCTCTGCAGGGACTATCAGAGAGGGAGGCGGCTGCAGAGATAACATTTAACTTAAACAAAGCGGCTGCAACGGCCTTTGATCCGATCGTTGCAACAGACGGCAATTCAGCAGTCCCTCACCACACACCGGGGAGGGATATAATCTCAGGGTCAGGACCGGTTATCGTTGACATCGGCGCGCAGGTTGGACATTACAACTGTGATATGACACGCACATTTTCAGAGTCTCCTTCTGAAAAGTTCAGAGAGGTCTATCAAGCGGTTGTGGAGGCTCAAAAAGAAGGCATTAAATACCTTCGCCCTGGAGCCGTTGCAAAAGACTGTGACACTGCGGTTCGAGGGGTGCTTGCTGAATACGGATACGAGGAATATTTCATCCACTCCTCGGGACACGGGGTTGGGCTTGAAGTTCATGAGGCACCGCGTATTTCAAAGGACTCCGAGGACGTGCTTAAGGAAGGCATGGTCCTGTGCATCGAACCAGGAGTCTACATACCTGGCTGGGGCGGCGTGCGTATCGAGGACGTGGTACTTGTGGGAAAGAAGCCGAAGGTACTGACGGGCTTTCCGAAGTTAGAGGTCTAATGAAAGGCGTCTCAAATCTTCATTCATCCTCAAAGATAAACAGCTCGTCAATCGTTGTCTGCAGTGTTTTGGCGATGTCGTGGGCGAGCTTGAGGGAGGGGTTGTATTTGCCCTTTTCCAGAAATAGTATGGTCTCGCGCCGGACTCCGACTTTTCTGGCAAGGTCTTCCTGTGTGAGGTTGTGGCGGGCTCTGAGTTCTTTGATTCGGGTCTTCATCTATCACAATCCCCTTATAGTGTCTTTCTTTCCAGGAGGAGGTTTGAGATTGTCTTTGCTATCATTCCGCCGAAGAGGGCTGCAACTAGGAAGAAGTCCACCTTCACCTGACCCTTGAGGGCGCTTGATAGTATCTCGTAGAGCAC
>BDTI01000013.1 GCA_002923215.1 archaeon BMS3Abin16
CAGCAGGTGGGTGTGTACATGGGTGCTGAGCGTGTTATCGCCGAGGAGGTGCCGGCAGGTAACATCGCGGCTATCACAGGTCTTAAAGAGGCGATTGCAGGCGAGACGCTTTCAGACGCAACGGTTGAGCTTGCGCCCTTTGAGGAGATGAAGCATACATCTGAACCGGTTGTTACAAAGGCGATTGAAGCCAAGAATATGAAGGATCTTCCAAAGCTTGTGGAGGCGCTTCGACAGCTTGCAAAAGAAGACCCAACGCTCCGAGTTGAAATCAACGAGGAAACTGGCGAACACCTGCTATCAGGCATGGGCGAGCTTCATCTGGAGATCACTGAGTATCGTATTAATCAAAAGGGAATCGACATCGTAGGCTCCAAACCAATTGTTGTCTACAGGGAATCGGTAACCGCTAAATCTCCTTCAGTCGAGGGAAAGTCCCCGAACAAGCATAACAAGTTTTACTTCACCGCCGAGCCACTTGATGAACCAATCTTTGAGGCACTCATAAACGGCGACATAAAACCTGACCATCTCAAAGGAAAGGAACTTGGAAAAGCACTTTTAGACGCAGGACTCGATAAGGCCGAGGCAAAACGCGCTGAGGAAATATATCTCAACAACCTTCTCACCGACATGACCAAGGGTATCCAGTATCTAAACGAGGTTATGGCACTCATCAAAGAAGGCTTCCACGAGGCAATCGACAACGGCCCGCTTTCAAAGGAGAAGGTGCTAAAGGTCAAGGTCAAGCTTGTGGATGCAAAGCTGCATGAGGATTCGATTCACCGCGGCCCTGCGCAGGTTATTCCGGCGGTGCGCGATGCTGTGAGGCAGGCAATACTTCATGCTAAACCGGTTCTTCTGGAGCCAAAACAAAAAGTATTTATTCATGTTCCTGATGAGTACATGGGCGGAGCTATCCGCGAGGTGCAGAGCCGCAGAGGTCAGATCAACGAGATGAAACAGGAACAGGACATGACGATCATTGACGCCAAGTGCCCTGTAGCAGAACTCTTCGGATTCGCATCCGGGATTCGGTCTGCAACAGAGGGAAGAGCGCTTTGGGCAACTGAGCACGCCGGCTTTGAACCCGTCCCGCGAGACATTCAGGATAAGCTTATAAATGAGATTAGAACAAGAAAAGGTATCTAAATTAATAGGAGGAAAAGCACATGGCAGATAAACCCCATATGAATTTAGTGGTCATTGGACACGTTGACCACGGTAAGTCTACTTCTGTTGGACGGCTTCTCTTTGAAACTGGAGCTATCAAACAGCACGTAATAGACAAGTTTAGAAAAGAAGCAGAGAGCATCGGAAAGGCGACATTCGAGTTTGCCTGGGTTATGGACAACCTCAAGGAAGAGCGTGAGCGCGGTCTCACAATCGACGTTGCCCACCGCAGGTTTGACACTGATAAATACTATTATACCGTTATTGATGCGCCAGGCCACAGGGATTTTGTGAAAAACATGATCACCGGCGCAAGCCAGGCTGATGCAGCCATTTTAGTTGTTGCAGTTGGCGAGCGCGATGAAAAAGGCGGGCTCATGCCCCAGACAAAGGAACACGTCTTCCTCTCATGGACACTTGGAATCAAGCAGATGATCGTGGCTATAAACAAGATGGACACAGTAAACTACGACCAGGCCAAGTATGAGGAGACAAAGAAACTACTTGACCAGCTCTTCAAGGTTGTAGGCTTCAATCCAGATCAGCTTGAGTTTCTGCCGATGTCAGGACTCAAAGGCGACAATATAAAGGAAAAAGGCAAGCTCGACTGGTGGAAGGGTCACACGCTGCTTCAAGCGCTTGATGATATCAAACTCCCTGAAAAACCAACTAAACTACCCCTTAGGCTTCCGGTTCAGGATGTGTACAGCATCACAGGCATTGGAACTGTCCCTGTGGGCAGGGTTGAAACAGGGGTCATGAAGGTAGGCGACAAGGTTATTTTTGAACCTGCCGGCGTAACAGGTGAGATAAAATCAATCGAGATGCATCACGAGATGATGGACAAGGCTGAGCCCGGTGACAACATCGGATACAACGTGCGCGGCGTAGGCAAAGACGACATTCGACGAGGCGATGTATGCGGCCCTGCGAGCAAGCCTCCAACGGTTGCAAAGGAGTTTACAGCGCAGATAGTGGTGCTCAATCATCCCTCAGCAATAACTGTCGGATACACGCCGGTATTTCACGCGCACACTGCGCAGGTGGCATGCAAGTTTGTTGAGCTAATTTCAAAGCTTGATCCGCGCACTGGAAAGGTACTGGAGAAAAATCCCACATTTCTCAAGACCGGTGACGCAGGCGTTGTGAAGATCGCGCCGACTAGGCCGCTTGTAATCGAGCCTTTCAAAGAGATACCGCAGATGGGCAGATTCGCGATTAGAGACATGGGCTCAACCGTTGCCGCTGGAATGGTGGTAAACGTAACACCCGCTAAATAAAACAAGCTTGATAGAAGAAGAGACACTACAAAAAAAGGACAGGTGCAAAAGAATATGCAAAAGGCAAGGATAAAACTCTCAGGATCAGACCACAACCAACTAGAGGACGTGTGTCACCAAGTGCGAGAGATAGCGACAAAGACTGGTGTAAACGTGGCAGGCCCTATACCCTTGCCAACAAAGAGGCTTAAAGTACCTGTCAGAAAATCTCCCTCCGGTGACGGAACCGCTACATGGGAACACTGGGAGATGCGGGTGCACAAACGGATTATCGACATTGACGCTGACGACAGAACCATGCATCAGATCATGCGTGTGCGTGTGCCTGACGGTGTTAACATCGAAATCAAGCTCAAAGCCTAAAATAAAAAAACACAGCAATAAACAAAATTGGGGAAACCATACACACCCTCTCCCTTCCCCCAAAACTTTTTTATTCTCACAACAACAAACCCTCCTCACCCTATGCCGAGGTAGCCAAGCGGATTACGGCGCAAGCCTGGAAATACA
>BDTI01000014.1 GCA_002923215.1 archaeon BMS3Abin16
GTGTTTCCGGCATCCGCTTGTTGAAGACCTACCGGCCTTTTGATCAGATATATGGGAAGCGGGTGATTGTTATCGGCGGAGGCGCGCAGGTCTCGCAGGTTGTGCTCGGAGCTGTAACCGAGGCTGATAGACATAATCTTCGGGGCGAGCGCATAAGCATCGACACCATCCCGCTTGTGGGTGAGGAAAAGCTTGCAGAGGCTGTTCGCGCCGTTGGCAGGCTGCATCGGGCAAGCGCCCTTGTACTCGCAGGATCAATCATGGGAGGTGGTGTAGTGGACGCTGTTAAAGAGTTGAGAGAAGAACATGGCATCCCGGTGATATCGCTTAACATGGCAGGCGGCGTCCCTGATGTCTCTGATCTCATTGTCACAGACCCTGTGCAGGCAGGTGTGATGGCGGTGATGGCAGTTTCAGACACTGCTCGATTTGACATCAAAAAATCTGGTAAAAAAAGATTCTAACCAACCTTCTTTTTAGAAACCTTCATATAGCGTTGAATCCAAGGCGAATCTATGAAATCTCTTGTCACAGGCTGCGCTGGATTTATCGGCTCAAATCTTGTAGACCGACTCCTAAGTGAGGGCCATGATGTTGTGGGAGTGGACTGCTTTACCGATTACTATGCCCGCAGCCTGAAAGAGTCCAACCTCAAAAGTGCCTTGAGTCATGAAAACTTCACCTTTGTTGACGGTGATATCATTGATCACTGTAATCTACTGGGGGGTGCTCACTGGGTGTTTCATCAGGCAGCTCAAGCAGGGGTTCGCGCCAGTTGGGGAGATAGTTTCAAGATATATACTGACAACAACATATTAGCGACGCAGAGGCTTCTTGAAGCGTGCAGAGACGCAGGGATAAAAAAGTTCGTCTACGCCAGTTCATCGTCCATATACGGAGATGTTTCAACTCTGCCCATGAAAGAGGACATGTCGCCGCGTCCGATTTCGCCATATGGTGTTTCGAAGCTTGCAGGCGAGCATCTCTGCTATCTTTATTGGAAGAACTTCGGCGTGCCTGTGGTTTCACTTCGGTATTTTACTGTATATGGTCCCAGGCAGCGGCCTGACATGGCATTTCACAGATTTGTGAGGGCAGTAATGGACGGTGGGGAGATCTCAATTTATGGTGATGGGAATCAGACCCGTGATTTCACCTATGTCTCAGATATTGTCTCGGCGAATATATTGGCCGCAGAGTCTGATGCAAAGGGTGAGGTTTATAACCTCGGCGGCGGGTCCCGGATATCTGTAAACCAAATCATCAAGGTGATTGAAACCCTTACAGGAAAGAAGGCGGATGTGCAGTATGCGGGTGAGCAGAAGGGGGATGTAAGGGACACTTATGCTGATATTTCTAAGGCACAAGCGGATCTGGGCTATGCGCCTGAGGTTGGGATTGAAGAGGGACTTCGCAGATTCATTGAGTTGATCTCAAAATAAGCTGCGTTTCCCACCTATCTACCTATTCTACAAAGGGACGATCAAATCCAAGGACCACCTTCGCGATTTCCGGGCGCATGCAGTTAGAAGGGGGCACTTGATTTGTCTCGATCATCTGCCGGATGTCGGTTCCGCTGTAATGCACCCGTGACCCGTCATGGGGGCAGGTCTCCTCATTTGCAACTCCGCCGCAGCGCTCGCAGTGAAAGAAACTGCCGATGAAAACCAGCGTAATATCCTGGGTAGGGAACTCGTCGAAAATGTCCTATGCCGTGAAGGAGCCGTAGAAATTGCGGCTAAGCCATGTCTACGAAATACTCCCGCCGAATTTTACATAATTAATAATGGATAAAAGGCAACAAAAAAGCATAGAAACCCAGATAAAAATCAATGACTCAAAATAGACTTCTGGTTCCTTATTTTTGCTATTTTTTTGAATCAATGCATAACATTTATATATCAGAGACTGGATTTAGAGAAGCATCAGAAATATAGAGGGTGGTAGAAAATGCGAGGAAGTACGAAAGTACCATTGAAAGAATGCCTGTTACTAATTGTAATAGCTACACTAATACTCCCATCTTACGTGGCAGCTGGAAGCGGGCCTGTGCCTGGCGGCGGAGCAGTACTCGCCCCTGCCGGAGCAGGACTGGATTCAAATACATGTGTAAACTGTCACAGCGACTCGTCAAAGGTGGATGACACATCCGCCGCAGATGAATGGGTGGGAAGCGTCCATTATAATAATGAAATCAGCTGTGAAAGATGCCATTCAGCATCTGTTCCAGCCGGACGACTAGCAGCCTTTGACGCCTTTGGCGGGAGCTATAGAGCGGACCACGTGGACCTAACTCTTAACCCGGATATAGCCTATAAGGCGCCTTCAGACTTTCCGATTGAAGGGAAACCTGGAGAATATTCAACTGTTGTACAGGGCGGTCTTACAAAACAGCAGTCAATAGCTGTCTGTGCAAGATGCCACGGCCTTACACCGATTGATGTGAACGCACCGAAGAACGTCTTTGCTGACTATGCGGCCAGCGTACACGGACAAAGCGTAATGGTAAGAGGTCTCGGAGACCCGTCGAAGGTGAGCGACTATACTGGCCTCACAGATGCAGCGGTATGTGTTGATTGTCACGATCCACACGCGACAACATCAAAAGACGATCCAGCCTCTCCGACCTATGAGGATAACAAGTTCAAGCTTTGTATCAATGAAAACTGCCATGCCAGCGATGAGGTCACTGCAAAATATGGGATGTCAAATTCACTCGCATCTTATAACGCGACCCACCACGGCGTTATAGCAACCTACGGAAGCGCGGAAGATGCTGAGCGTGTACCTGGGTGTCTTGACTGTCACAAGATCGAGAATGCTCACAAGATCCAGCCAGCAGCCCATCCTGATTCTCCGATGAATCCTTCTAATGTGGCGAAGGCTTGTGCTGATAAAGCCTGTCATGGGATAGAACTCAATGTGGGTTCTGGTTCTATGCATGGTAAGGATCTTGGCACAACGATTTCTGGTTTGATAAATCTGTTTTACACGATCTTGATTCCGATCACGGTAAGTTTCTTTGCGCTCTATATTGT
>BDTI01000015.1 GCA_002923215.1 archaeon BMS3Abin16
GACGGTGCCTTCTTTTTCACCGCTTTGCTCTGAGACCTCGGCTATCTCTGTTATCCTGCGCACAGTTCTTCCTTTCAGGTATATCTTTTGTTCCATCAGTATTAAATCTAACGCCGGGAGCATGATGTGCGGCACGCTCATAGGCGGGTTTGTAAGACGGGTCACAGTCTCCCTTGCAGAATTGGAGTGAAGCGTGCCCATCGATCCGTCATGGCCTGTGTTCATAGCTGTGAAAAGTGTTCGTGCCTCCGGGCCTCGAACCTCACCCACGATCACACGGTCAGGCCGCATTCGCAGAGTGTTTTTCACAAGCTCATCCATATCCACTTCGCCTTTGCCCTCTACATTCGGAGGCTTTGTTTCCAGCCTGACCCAATGCGTTGCCGGAAGCTGCAATTCGGCTGTGTCTTCAATTGTGATTATCCGCTCTGTGTCAGGGATAAAAGAGCAGAGACAGTTGAGCGTTGTAGTCTTCCCGCTTCCGCTTCCGCCTGCAACCAGGATGTTTCCAGGCTTGATACCTGCGCCCTCTGTAACATACCAGAGGTAGGCTGATATTTCTGGTGAGAGTGTGTTAAAACCGATGAGATCCACTACTGTGAGCGGGTCAGCCTTGAATTTTCGGATTGTAAGTGTAGGGCCTGCGATGGATATGGGTGGGAGCGTTGCGTTTACGCGGCTTCCGTCTTCGAGGCGCGCGTCAAGAAGGGGAGACGCCCTGTCAATCCTTCTGCCCACCGACGCGGCAATCCTTTCAAGTATGCGCTCTATCTCCGCGTCTTCATCGAATACGATGTTTGTGCGGCAGATATCATATTTGCTGTGGCTGACGTAAACCGGTTTTTCAGTGCCGATAACCATTATCTCCTCAAGGGCTTCATCCTTCAAAAGCGGCTCAAGTGCCCCGTATCCAATAAGGTTGTTTAGAACGATTCGCGTGAAATCCCTTGTCTGAGACGGGCCCAGAGAGTAGCTCGACTTGATGAACCTTGATATCTTGTCTGTAAACAGGGATTCAGCCTCGGCCTTGTCCTTAATCGACCTTGGGTCTATGTCGAGCTTGTCGATTACCTTGGTCTCGATCTCTTTGATAAGGATTTTATCCTCCTTTGAGAGCTTGGGTGTTTTTACGTTATAGATCGGGTTTTTCTCAGATTCAACCCTGATTATCTCAGCAAGAGGCGTGGTTTCAATGACCTCTTTTTTCGCTGACGTGCTGAAGAGATCTACTATTCCTTTGGAACCTTTCTTTCCTGTCTTCGCCCCGCTGGTTTTAGTCTTTTTACCTGAGATGCGGGCCATGAATTTATCAGGGTCAATGAGGTACTCGTTTACAAGGCGGCCCACCTCCTTTACACCGTGAATCTTTTCCTTCACCATCCACTCTAATACTGTCTTTCTCCGCGCAATCTCAGCTTCAATGTCTTTAAGTTCGATACCTCTTTTTTCCGCGAGCACACTCTTTATCCGGCTGGGCACGTCCGTCGCCTTTACTGAGTCGGTTTTTGGATCCCATTCAAAGACGTTTGAAAGCTTTACATGCCCATCTTCCACGCCCAGTATCTCAGTAACCTCGGTAATCCGTCGCACCGTCTTTCCCTTGTGTGTGAAGCGGTTCTGCATGATAATCAGGTTAAGGGCTGAGATCATGATTGTGGGCACGCTCATAGGTTTATTCACAAGCCTGGTTATGGTTTCACGGGAGTTGTTTGCGTGAAGTGTTCCCATGCTCCCGCTCTGGCCTGTGTTCATCGCAGTAAGAAGGGTGTTTGCCTCTGGGCCTCGGACCTCGCCTACTATGATTCTGTCCGGCCGCATGCGAAGCGTGTTTCGAAGGAGCCGCTCCATGGTTATCTCGCCGGTTCCCTCAATATTCGGCGGTCGTGTTTCAAGGCGCACCCAGTGATTCACCGGGAGCTGGAGTTCAGCCGTGTCTTCAATGCTTAGCACACGGTTGGTCTGTGGTATGAATGAGCCCAGGCAGTTGAGTGTGGTTGTCTTTCCGCTGCCTGTTCCTCCTGAGACCAGTATGTTTGCAGGCTTCACCTCGTATCCGTCGATTGCAAGCCAGAGAAAGGCGGCGAGATCAAAGCTCAGGGTGTTGAAATTTATGATGTCAACAACAGTGAAGGGGTCTGCTTTGAACTTTCGAATGGTGAGTGACGGGCCGCCGAGACTGATCGGGGCGACTGTTGCGTTCACACGGCTGCCGTCTTTGAGCCTTGCGTCGAGAAGAGGTGTTGAGGCGTCCACACGCCGTCCAACGGCCCGGGCGATTCTCGATATGATCTTTATCGCTTTTTCACTGTTTTCGAAGATTATGTTTGTCTTGCACATACCGTGTTTACGATGATACACATAGACCGGGACGTGTGTGGCAATGAGCATTACCTCTTCCAGGTCGTCGTTTGACAGCAGAGGGTCGAGTATGCCGTAGCCTATCATGTCCTGCACGATGAATGTGGCAAACCAGAGTTTGGTCGCCTGTTTGATTTCAGGGTAGTGGCGGTTGATAAGTTCCATCACCTTTACTGTGAAGACCTTCTTTTTTTCCGCATAGTTGTGTATGGCTTCTGGGTCTACATTTATCTCGGATATTGCGCGTTTTCCAATGATTCCCAGCAGCTTTTTTTCATCTTCTGTAAGCTTTGGCAGGGTTACAAGATAGGTAAGGCTTTTTTCACCTTTATTTTTCACGATCCGGTATCCTTTGCCGGATTCAACGATTTCGCCTGTTATTTCTTTTCCCATTTGAGCGGATTTCTCAAGGTCCGAGATGCCTGAGAGCACGCCTTCATCTTTTGACTCGGTTTTTAGCTCGTCTGTGAGAGCTTTTCCGATGAGGCCGCCGAGCCGTACCTCTGTGTGCGTGGTTTCAGTCTTCTTCGGCGCGGGTGTGTGAAGTTTTACAATGCCCTCTCTCTCCGGCCGCATCCCACTGCGTCCCTCTGGCACTGTCTCAGCCTTGATCCCCTCCAGAAATGAGTAGCCAGCCGCATCATCGGTTATCTTTTTTTCCTGCACCCTGGTTTCGCCTTTTTTTTG
>BDTI01000016.1 GCA_002923215.1 archaeon BMS3Abin16
CCAGAAGGGCTGGAAAGAGCTGCGTATGAAGGAGAATGGCAAGACCCGAGTTCTCAAGATGAATATGAACACTCACACAGTTGACGGTTTTTCAGGTCATTCGGATCGCAACCAGCTTATGAACTATGTTAAGCGGCTGAACCAAAAGCCTGAGCGCATTCTCACATGTCACGGTGAAGAATCCAAGTGCACTGAGCTTGCTTATTCGCTCTATAAAACGATGCGCACTGAAACCAAGGCACCTCAGAACATCGAGGTTCTGAGGCTGAAATAAACATTTTCCCTCATCTCTTTATTTTACGCTGTCTTCGTGGAGGAGAAATATCTTGACAAAACCGGTCCAGGCGATTATTATAAGTGGGCCGATGATAAATCCCACTGTTCCGAAGGCCAGGGTGCCTGTTAGAAACCCAAGGACGATAAGCCCTATATCGATTTTTTTGCTTGCAATAATCGGCCTTACAGCGATATCGGGAAGTGTTGTAATAAAGACTATGCATATGCCTAGAAAGAGGAGTGAGAGAAATGTCTGGCCTTGGAGATAGAAATAGACTGCTATCGGCAGGTAGACAAGCCATGTGCCGAGGATGGGTATGAGTGAGACAAGCCCTGTTGTTGTGCCCCATAGAACTGAGAACGGGACTTTGAATATCATGTAGATGAGGGTTGCAAGAACACCGGTAAAAACCGATGTGAGCAGCATGCTGTACACAACCTGTTTAAACGCCTCGTCTACGAAGGCAAAAAAATCCTTTATCTTCTGATTACTGATACCATTGTAGAGCCTGAAAACCGAGTCTTGTTTTATGAGGACATAGATTGTTAGAAACACGCCGAGCATGGCTTGCAGGAAGAAACCGCCGAGGACTTTGAAAAAAGCGATGAGATATCCCGCGCCCTGTGTGAGCGCGCCGCCCACTGTTGTGAATGATGAATAGCTGAGTGTGGGCAGGCTCTCTCCATCCGGGATCTTCAGGTATCCTTTGAAGTTTTCGCCTAAAACATTGAAGACCTCTTTCATCGAATCGGTTTTTGAAATCGCCATAAGCTCTGAGGCGATTGTTGTTGTAAGAACAACAGTGAAGAGAAAGAGCGGGATGAGGACGAAGAAGAATGTTACGGTTATCGCAAGCCAGCGCCGGCCGAGATAAGGTTCAAGGCGCCCGACCACTGGGTGGAGCAGATAGGCTAAAACC
Organism: archaeon BMS3Abin16; assembly: GCA_002923215.1. Taxonomy (GTDB): domain Archaea; phylum Hydrothermarchaeota; class Hydrothermarchaeia; order Hydrothermarchaeales; family SZUA-236; genus SZUA-236. The sequence continues at coordinate 1,197 of BDTI01000016.1, forward strand.
AGGGTGAGGCTGAGAGCGCTTAATACTGGTTTTAAGAGGTAGCCGAGGATGAGCAGGGCTAGTATCATCAGGGCTCCGAAGAACACAGACCCTACCTGCACACGCTCATACCGTATATCCACTTTTGTTACACCACCATATTTATCGGTTTTTAGCCGCGCCCGCCTGCACGATAGATTAAGGCAATCAATATCAAGATTAGGCCGATGAGAAAAAACGCCGCGCCCTCAGAGATACTTAGTATATTTGGCAGATACTTGGCAAATCCAAGGAGCATGAAAAGCAGGCCGAGGCCGAAGAGACCGAGCATTGTTACCGCTTTTATCATTGAATGCCTGACATCATCGAGTTTAATCTTCGCGATTTCCTGTGTAATATTTGCAAGATGCACTGAAACCTCTTTTTTCAAAAGCTCTTTAATCTCATCCTTCACAGAATCAAAACCCCCTTGTTTCATATTTTGATAATCTTCCGTGGATTATAAAAATTTATCCCACTAAAAATTTCAGAGCTACCCGTTTTACTACAAATACCTGGCACGTCAAAAGCAGAGCGAGAAACGAACGATGCTTTATTATGTCTCTTTCGAAGCTGTTGTTAGGTCAGTTTGCTTTCGATTAAATCCCATCTGTTTTTGTATATCGATATATCCCACCCGCTAAGTGATTTATGTGGAGGTAAGTGTACTGTTCTCACTTTGTTGTCTCTATGAGGCTGGCCTTTTTTGCCTGGAGTTGATAGCCATAACTTATGCGCCTCCACTACATTTTTAGCCATCTCATAAGAAGGAATAATAAAGTATTCAAATTCTGCTTTTTGCTCGGGGTGTGGTATGCCGCCTAAAACCCAAAAGAAATTTTCACCAAAATCTTTCTCGGCTTTGAGTCCCACGCTACAGGTTCTATTTCCTGGTTTGTATGTTTTAACTTGTATATGAACAAACTTTGTACCTGCAATATTGCTGCAAAGCACATCTGTGTTTGGAGTATTTCCAAGCGTGACTACAGCCGAATAACCCCTCCGACAAAGCTCTCCGGCGACAAAAAAACTACTTGCATTGCCTCTCGTACTTTTTTCCTTTGCCATGTTTTGTCTGTCCTAACATTTTTTATTATTTTGCATAAAGCATTAATTACATTTAAACCTTACTCAAATTCTATCGTTGCCGGCGGTTTGTCGGTGATGTCATAGATCGCCTTCATTTCACATGCCGAAGGTCAGCGTTCGCCTCATTGTTATGTATTGTTTATGTGATGTATCTGTTTGTTTTTCCCTAGAAATATTTATTAACGGCGTTCCTGACTTCTTGCAGCCATTCTTTTCTCTGTTCTTCTGAGCTGATAACAACGATGTTGAACATTCTTCGGTAGAAGTTTTTCACGCCGCATAACCCAAAGATACAGTTTTTCCAAATAGTTTCCAGAGGATCTCCAAACACCTTCTTTTCTCTATCTGTTGCAGTATTTGAAGTATTAAATACCAATGCAGTTCTGGCCTTCAACAAACCCTTTGGCACACCGCCTCCTTTATCATCTTCCAAGAATTCATATGCAACGCCTGGACGAATAACTCTATCAATCCATCCTTTTAGAATTGCCGGAGGTTGCCCCCACCAATTAGGGTGAATAATTATAATCCCATCTGCCTCTGATATTTCTCTACAATGCTTCTCAATTTCAGGTGGCAATGAAACATCTTTGGGAATTTCGTTGGCCTGTAATATGGGGTCAAATTTTTCTTCATATAAATCATGAAAACAAATCTCGTGCCCCTTTTGTTTTAGCTCGTCAATAGCAGTTTCTGCAATGGCGTGATTGAAACTATCTTTGTTCGGGTGAGCGAGTATTACCGATATCTTCATTTCACCGGTCATTCCTTATTGTTTTATTCACTGACACAAAGCAATTTATGCATATAAAAGTCAGGTTAAGAAATTGTCACTTCAAAATAACGTTATCACTTATTCAAACTCGATTGTTGCCGGTGGCTTGTCTGTGAGGTCG
>BDTI01000017.1 GCA_002923215.1 archaeon BMS3Abin16
TTTTCATTGTATTATTCCTCTTTCCTCTGTTTTGTAATTTTATAATGTGGCTTGCATATAAACAGGTTATGAAAGACTCTTATAGAAGATTCTTCTAGACAAATAGACTTTGGCTGCGTGATAAATTAGTGGATGGCGGTGTTATTGATGCTGTTTGCCGATTTTACGGTTTATTCATCGCTTTTTCATGCACAGTGTGCACACTCTGCACAGCCATGTGGCAGTGCACACTCCGGCGAAGGGTGTTAGTAATAAAACCAGCTTCCAGTTGCCACAACATAGACGAACAAGAGCAGGTTTGCCATGGCGTGGGCGGTTATGCAGGGGACGATGTTTTTCTTTCTGTAGAGCAGCAGATTTAGGGCGGCTGCGGTGATAACGCCTGGAAGCCACCTGTAGTGTGAAAATCCGAATATAAGTGTTATAACTGCGAAGGATTCAAAGGTGTATTTGCCGATTGGGACTTCCTCCCATTTTGGACTGATGATGTAGCGGATTAGAAATGAGCGCATCACAAGCTCTTCGATTACCGGGGCGACGAGCACTGAACCAATGAATCGCGTGAAAATCAAAAAAACGGTGACTGTGCCTTCAAAGTCTGTAGGGTTGAAGTGCACCTCTGACGATGTAAACAAGGGGTATCTGCCTTCAAGCCCGATCCAAACTAAAAAGACCAAAACACCCGTCACAAGCGCAGTCGGATCAAATAGCAACTGTTTATCTGCAAGCTCAGTAAATCTATGCCGCAGCTTCCAGAGCAGGACTCCTACTACAACTGTTCTCAATGTGTAGCTGATATAGATGTGATATTCTTCGAGTCCTGGCAGGGCCAGGCTTACAATACTTCCGATAAACAGATAGACGGCGAAGGGCGCCAGATACCTCCAGTAGCCTTCCATGGCAAATATTTGTTTCAAGGCATTTTTAGCTTCTTTCCCGCCAGCCATAATCAAACCTTTTCTCCCAAGACCATTTATTTTGAAGTCGGCATTTATTAATCTATATCTCAACTTTCCACCTTTTTACTGTGCTCCGCGCCCTTGGCTATAGCCCAGCCAAAATCTGGGCCAAAAAATATTTCCGGCAAAAACGTGGTCGAAAAAAGTATCGCCGCAATCGAACAGAAATGTTCGATTGGACGCCTCCTTTATTTGTTGAGTGTCCATCTTCTTCTACCAGAGGCGTAAAATCGGTTTTTCCGAAAATCCTCGACTTTTCTTAAAAAAATTTCCCCTATGGGTGGATTATCAAACAGTGTCTCTAAAAACATGTGAAGAGGCTAATCCTCGCAAAAAGATAAATACAATGCAGTGCCAAATAAAAGGGGATGAATCATATTGCTGATCTTGCGAAACATGCGAAAGAGCTTAGAAGCAAAGGGCTTAGCACAGGGGAGATCTCGGACGAACTCAATGTTTCACGTGACACGGCGCTTTGGTTTCTCACACATAAAATCGAGGATAAAGAGGAGCCGTCACTCAAAGATATTTATGTTAACTGGCGCTCTATCGGCACAAGCCCGCTGCGGCTGAAATACATTGCAAGCACTCTTACAGACCTAATCCTCGACACTCTTGATGAAAATGATCTTGATGAGCCGGAGGTTGTTGTGGGCGTCGCCAACAGCGGGATACCACTTGCAAGCTTTGTAGCGCTTGAACTCGGCGCGGATGTTGCGCTTATGGTTCCGAAAAAACATCTCTGGGAGCCTGAGCAAAACGGCGATGAAAGCGGCTATCTCTTGAGTAACTTCGCAAGTGTAAACGGCAAATCCTCGGTACTTATCGATGATATTATTACATCGGGCGCAACAATTAAAGACACTCTTCAGCTCCTGCGCGCCCTTGGCTCCAGCCCGCTCATGGCGGCTGTGCTGCTCGATAAATCCGGCATATCTGAAATCGAGTCTGTGCCGGTGAAATCACTCTTCACCGCGGCAGTGGTTTGAAAACAAATGAATCTCCTTGTAATCTTTGCAAAGGCACCCATCAAAGGTGAGGTTAAAACCCGATTGAAAAAGGGCACTGGGCTCACAGACGACGACTTGCTCAGACTCTACAAAGCCTTTCTCGCTGACACCGCGAAACACGCGATTAGAACCTGTGCAGACAAAATTTCTCTACACTATTATCCGCAAAGCGGGATGGGACGGATAGAAGAGTTGCTTACCGATTTTTTCAGCACCGAAGATATGGACAGGTTTCAACTATCTCCGCAGGAGGGGGGAAGCTTTGATCTGCGGTTTGCAAATACGGCGCGGCGCATGGGTGAGGAAGGCGGTAATGTGGTTGTTGTTGGAAGCGATCTGCCACATCTTCAACCCGGCATGGTGGATGGGGCATTTGAATTTCTCAGCCGTAAAACCGGCCTTGTGCTGGGTCCGTCAAACGAAGGCGGCGTATATCTAATAGGGTTCAACACAGCTCTTGATTTCACAGGTGTATTCGAAGGCAGCGGTGTTGAGCTTGAAAACCTGGCGCGTCTTGCAGAAAAACATGATCTCGCGTTTAAGTTGCTTGAGGAGGTGTCAGACATCGATGTGGCAGCTGACCTCGCATCATTTATCTGCCGGATAGAGGCGATGGAGTATGGGGGAAGACAAAGCCTATATATGGTACCGAAACATACGATTAAGGCTATCCGGGAGCTGGGGCTGACAGTCGCCGAGACGGGGGCGGGCGAAAGAGGCAGAAGGTTTGTGAAAAAATGCTAGTTACAAAATCTTTTTTTCCTTTCTCTGCTTTCGAAGTCTGTTCTATCGATTTCACCGCGTTCCAGATTATGAGTAGGATGATCGCATGCCCAAAAAAAAGGATGAAAAACCTCTCTCACAGGTTGAATCCGCCGCAGCTTATCATGCTGTTTTACCCTCTGGTTCAGAAGGCAGCTATTTCAGAAGCTCCATCTCTTCGCCGCAGCAGACAAGCACGCCCCCGCCAGCCTTGGTCACGGTGACCTCATTTCCACAGATCTTACACCTGTAGTGCTCGCCAATATTTTTCACACCCACCCTACCACCAACCTTGGATAAATCTGTTCTCTTCACTGGCCGCCGCTCAGGAATAGAGCCTGCACCCATAGCCGTGGTGTAATCATCGCTCACATAAAGCGCGCAGTAGCACCTGCTGAATTCAAACAAATCCGGGTCCCGATAGATGCAGGGACAGATAATATCAGCGTCAAGCTTGAAATCACCTTCTGCAAGACGGCAC
>BDTI01000018.1 GCA_002923215.1 archaeon BMS3Abin16
GGCCACATCGACTTCAGCGCCCGCAAGCGTTCAACTTTTTCACTGGATCTAAACATCACCTTCAGAACTATCGCACCACGCTTCGGCGGCTCCGGCGGCGGCCATCCCACGGCTGCGGGCGCGCGTATCCCGCAGAAACACTTTGACGAATTTCTTGAAGCGCTTCAAAAAGAAGTTGAAGCCATACCTTATTAAGAGAGTGAAAAATTTCCAATGAAAAAAAGAGATCCAAAAGGAGCCTTAAAATCCCTTATTACATGGTTGCAATCAGAACAAAACTTAATTCTTTCTTGGCTTGTTTTAGTAATTTTATTTATTTTCACATTCTTCTATGTTTATCTGGAAGGTGAAACCACGCCATCCCTTCTATTAATCTTGGGATTAATTTTTTTCCTGTTCATGATCTTTTTTAAGTTAAAGAAGCTCAAATTACAGGCATTATTTTCTTTGTTAGGATTGTTTTTTGTTTTTTACCTTTGTACTTTCACGATTGAAGTTGTTCCTTACCAAGGGTCTGTTTATTCAAGTATAAATCTCCAAGGAGAGAGCAATGTTAGTTTCGAACAGTTTGATAGCTATTTAATCTTTGATACTGAAGGTGTTTTTTTGGAGGAAGAGTTGAGATTTCGCTTAACAAACAGGTCAGAAGATGGATACGTCCTCATTTCCTTTGACCCGCCTGATACTTTAGTTAAGGATTACAACATCACGATTCAGGGCGAAAGAAGAGTGACAATCCGCCCAGGAAACGGCTCCCCTTATAAAAGCTTCCCTCAGAGATATCTAGTTAATTCTTTTGCAGGGCAGATAGTAGACAATGACTTCACACCTTTAGGAAATATTCGCCTCAATCTTTCACCTGAAGACAGCTATATAGTAACTGCTCATTATACTTTAGAGAAGGTCTTGCCTTCCACAAACGTTGTGCTTTCTGTGTATTACAATGGGCGTCCTGGAGACGTTGCCAGTTTTACTCACTATGTTCTTTATAATTCACTGCACTTTGAGTGTTTGGGTTGTATTACAAAAGGCTTTCCTGAAGGATCTTTTCAGATCACCTCCACCAGACAGGACTATCAGGTATCCTCCTCAAGAATTAAAGAAAAACCGTTCTCTGGATTTAAGTTTTCTGGAGAGAAAACAAGCAGATTAGGTTATTTGATCCAGGCAACAAACCGGCGTGCAAGTATCTTGAGATCTGTTATATTGGCAGTTATCGCCGGTATAGTTCTAATGATGCTTGAAGTTATATTTTTTAGAAAAGAAACTTCTGAAAAACCGGTTAAATCTTTTGTTTGTGAAGAATGTGGATACGAATCTGACTCTCAACAAGGCGTGAACATTCATAAGGGATGGAAACATAAAAAATCGTGAATTATGTTTGTTTCCCATCCGCTTGTTAAAAAAGATAAGATTGAGTCCCGCGCCTATCAGGAGGCTATAGCTGAGTCGGCTGTGAGTAAAAACACGCTTGTTGTTGCGCCCACGGCTCTGGGGAAAACGGTTATCGCGGTCTTGGTGGCCGCCCATTTTCTGGAGCGCTTTCCTGGCAGACAGGTCGTGGTTCTTGCACCTACGCGGCCTCTTGCAGCTCAGCATGCGGCGAGCTTTCGTGAGTTTCTGAATATCTCCGAGTCCCGAGTCGTTCTGCTCACAGGCGATGTTTCCCCGGATAAGAGAGTTGTGCTTTGGAAGGGTGCCAGGGTTGTGTGCGCAACTCCTCAGGTGATTCGAAACGACTTTGCCCACGGGCGGTACAGCGCAGATGACCTCTCGCTTGCCGTGTTTGACGAGGCGCACAGGGCTGTTGGCGAATACCCTTATCCAGAGCTTGCAGAGGAGATGGAGTGCCGAATCCTCGCGCTTACCGCGTCGCCCGGCGGAAATGTGGAATCCATCGATCTGGTGTGCAAAAACCTCAGAATCAAATCGGTGGAGATACGTGATGAAAAAGATGCTGACACCGCGCCCTATGTGAAAGGCACATTTGTTGAGTACAAGCGGGTGGTTCTTCCAGAGCCTTATTGGGTGATTCGAAACATTCTTGTAAATCTCCTGCGCGACAGGCTCCGCGTTCTCAAGCTCAACGGTGCGATTGAAAGTGCCCGATCTGATGTCACCAAAAAGGAGCTTCTCGATTTGATGAAGGCGTTACAAAAGGGCGCGAGGTCTGGTGGCACAGAGTTTTATGCCTCGATTTCGGCTGTGAGCGCCGCGCTTACAATTGCCCATGCGATTGATCTTTTGGAGACTCAGGGGATGGGGCCTCTTTCAAAGTATCTTGAGCGCACCGCTGAAAAGGCGAAGAAGCCCAAGGCTTCGAAGGCGCTTAGAGGCCTTTCTGTAAAAAATGATTTCAAGCGTGCTCTGGCTATGAGCATCACTTTGAGGGAGAAATATAGTGATCCGAAGAAAGAAGCGCTTCGGGAGATTATCCAAAGTATCAAACGTGATACAAAGATTATTGTTTTCACCCAGTATCGTGACACTGCAAGGGAGATTGCAGGGTTTCTAAGCGGCTTTGAGGGTGTGCGAGCGGTGCGGTTTGTGGGTCAGGCGTCGAAGGCTGGCGACCCAGGTCTTTCGCAGAAGAAGCAGCTTGAGGTGCTCCAGAGCTTTCGAGAGGGCGAGTTCAACGTGCTTGTAGCAACATCGGTTGCTGAAGAAGGGCTTGACATTCCTTCTGTTGATCTGGTGGTCTTTTTCGAGCCGGTTCCAAGCGAGATTCGGATGATTCAGCGCCGGGGCAGAACCGGCAGGCGCAGCGTTGGCCTGGTGGTTGTTTTGATTGCTGAGAAGACTCGTGACGAGGGTTTTTACTGGAGCAGCGTTGCCCGTGAGCGGCGGATGAAAAAGAGCCTTCGAGGGATTCGGGACAGGGGGGAGGGTCGGGCGCCGGATCTCACTCGGTGGACTGAAGGGTCCTGAGTCTTTTTCCGCGCGGGTTCAATTATGTTTTACAAAAGGTTTTTAACCTATCTTCAGGATATTTTGTCTTAAATAAAGCTGTGCCGGAGGTTGCTCGTTCCATATATTTCAGTGTTTAAGGCTAGAAGACCGGTATTTTAACCCCAAAGCACGGGGGGAACGCACAGAAGATGTCAACAGATTCTGCAAATGAACCAAAAGAGAAAAAGGGCAAGAAAAATAGTGCCTACTCATTTTTAGAAGGGATAGAAGATTTCATAGAAGGAGAGAAGGCTCATTCCGGCTCTGATGAAAAGAAAAACGGTGATTCGGATGATTCTAAAAGCGCTGTAAAGCTCAACCTCTTTGCCGCGCTTGGCCAAAAAAAAGGCGAAACCAGGGTGCAGGAAAAAAAGATAACCGATGATGCGGCTGGCTACTCATTTCTGGAGGGGATCAAGGCTGAGACAGTGCCAGAGGGACGCAGTGGGATGCGGCCGGAGAGAG
>BDTI01000019.1 GCA_002923215.1 archaeon BMS3Abin16
GGGAAGCAATTGTAGAGGACCTTGCAACAGGTAAAGCTGAAGGCGTGCTCATACTTGACGCAGTAACGGCGGGGCATGTAGCCGTGCAGACGGCTCAGAGGCTTTCAGAGACCAGGAAGAAGCGTGACACCGGACTTTTGTCTTCGAAGGAGATTAAAGAGTGGGCAGGGAAGTGCACATCCTGCGAGGCATGCCTGCGGACTTGTCCAGTTGACATTCACATCTCAGATTTCATGAAGGATGCAAAAGAAGGGAATTTCGCAAGTTTTGTTGATGCAAAAGAGCTTTGCGTGGGCTGCATGCGCTGCGACTATGCCTGTGAAACCGGTATTCCGATTACTCATGTCATGGACTCGGCTGCCCGAAACTACACTGAAAACTATGTGGGCAACGTCCGAATGGGCCGCGGTCCTATTACGGATGTTGAGATTCGAAACGTGGGCAGGCCTCTTGTATTTGGCGAGATCCCTGGTATCGTGGTCTTTGCGGGCTGCTCGAATGTGCCAAACTCTGAGCGTGAGATCGCCGTGATGGCTGAAGAATTCTTGAAACGTAACTTTATCGTGGTCACAACTGGTTGTGCTGCAATGAGCCTGGGCAGCTACAAGGATGAAGAAGGTAAAACCTTGTATGACAAGTATCCAGGCGAGTTTGATGCAGGCGGTCTTACAAATCTTGGATCATGTGTTTCAAACGCCCATGCACTTGGCGCGGCAATCAAGGTTGCCCACATCTTTGCAAAGAGACCTCTTCGCGGCAACTTTGAAGAGGTAGCTGATTACATTCACAACCGTGTGGGTGTGGTCGCCGTTGTCTGGGGAACCTATTCTCAGAAGGCGCATGCTATCTGCACCGGTCTTGCCCGATGGGGTATTCCTGTGCTCTACGGCCCAAGCGGCATGGGGTACACAAGGCTTCTAGTTGGCAGAAAGGACAAGCCTGAGACCTTTAAAGGTTTTGACGCTAGAAGTGGTGATGAAGTCATTTTGGATATGTGCCCAGACGAATTGATAACTATTGCCGAAAACATGGAAGAGGCGATTGTGAAGATCGCAAGAAACGTGATGCGTCCGAACGACGGCGCCAAAGGCAGGGTTATAAAGATATCCCACTATATGGATATCCACAAAAAGTATTTCGGCACCGTGCCAGACGATCTTCATCTATATATTAGAAACGAAAAAGACATACCCATCACTATGAAGGATGAGGTAATGGCGATTCTTGAGAAAACGGATTGGGTGGAAAAGGCGATTCCTGATCCAACTATGGTTGAGCGGCTGGTGAGGAAATAATTATGATTCGACGACCTATTCCATGGAGGCCCACGGCGCGAACCGGCCCTTCACAGGGTGTAGCGGTAAATGCCTGCACAGTGAAAAGGATTATTGAAGAGGCGCAAAACCCGATTCTAGTGGTGGGGCCGAAGATGCGAAGCGACAGAGGTCTTTTTGACGCGGCGGTCGGGATTTCAGAACGGCATGGTCTTCCGATCTATGCTACTGGCGGTTCGATTAAGGCCTTTTCAGAAGCAGGGGTGGATGCAGAGCAGATCAGCCTTTTGCATCTGACTAATCTACTCATTGACTCTGAGTGGAAGACTGAGAAGGGCAGTGTGGATGTAGCTGTTTTCATCGGTACAGAGTATGCGGTTGCAAACAACATTTTCTCAACGCTTAAGAACTGGGGAGATGTGAAGACTGTGAGTGTTTCACCCTATTTCCAGCCTAATGCAGCGGTTTCATTTGCAAATCTTAATAGCGAAGTTTTTCAGGAGTATCTTGAAGTTTTAAAAGGGTGATATGTTATGACGAAGATTCCAGTTGATGTTGGTATGATCTATGAGGGGGAGAGGATTCGTAAAAACGCGATGCATGTTGAGTTTGGCGGGCCAAAGTCATTTGGAGCCGAGCTCTTTCGGGTTGCCGGAAACGACGCTGTGGAGGATGGCAAGGTAACAGTGGTCGGGCCTGATATTTCTGAGATGGCGGAAGGTTCCAGGGTTCCTCTTGGAATGCTTATCCGCGCTTCAGGCGACAAGCTTGAAGAAGACCTTGAAGGCGTGTTTGAGCGGCGGATGCACTATTACTTCAACTATATCCAGGGTTTTATGCATCTCAATTCTCGTGACACGATCTGGTGCAGGCTAAGCAAAGAGGCGGTAAAAGCAGGCCTAAAGTTCGAGCATGTCGGAGCCGCCATAATCGATCTCTTCAAAAAAGAATATGATGTTATCGAGAAGATGGATATCACATTCTATACTGATGACAAAGCGGTTAACGAATTCATCGAGCAGGCCCGCGCAGTCTATGAGAAGAGGGACGCAAGACTTCGGGGTATGAAGGATGAGGATGTAGATGTTTTCTACGGCTGTGTTCTCTGCCAGAGTTTTGCGCCTGAGCATATGTGCACGATCTCGCCTGAGCGTATTTCAAGCTGCGGCTCTATCTCGTGGTTTGACGGCCGGGCGGCTGTGAAGGTTGATCCAAAGGGAGATCTCATTGAGATCAAAAAAGGCGAAATCATTGACCCTGTTAAGGGTGAGTACACAGGCGTAAACGAGATGACTGAGAAGAAATCCGGCGGCGCAGTTGACAGAATATTTCTTCACAGCATATTTGAATATCCACATACCTCCTGCGGCTGTTTTGAGGCGATTGCCTTCTATATCCCTGAGGTGGATGGACTGGGTGTTGTGCACCGCACCTTCAAAGGAACAACCCCCTTCGGTATTCCTTTTTCAACAATGGCGGGTCAGACCGGCGGCGGCCAGCAGCTTGAGGGCTTTGCAGGCATTGCAATCGAGTACATTCGCTCGCCCAAGTTCTTTATCGCAGACGGCGGGCATGAGAGATTGGCGTGGCTTCCCAAAGACCTGGTGGAGCGCTTCTACGATGACATCCCGGAGAGTGTGCGTGACAAGATCGCAACCGAGGAGGATGCAACAGACCTGGATTCGCTTAAGGTATATCTTGAAAAGGTTGATCACCCCGTTGTGTCTCGGTGGAAAGCTGAGGAAACAGCTCCCGCGGCTGGAGCGCCTGTTGCAGAGGTGTCTGAGCTTACAATGCCCCTGTCCGGCATGCCGATTGCCGCAGGCGGCGGCATCACAATCACCTTCAAAAACGCAAAGATCTATGCTGAGAAAGTGATTATCAAGAAAAAGTAGAAGAGCAGATTTCCCAACCCCCTCTTCTTTTTTCACATTTTTCTTTTCTCCCCATTTTTTTATGTTTTTATCTCTTTTGATTCATAGTGGCTGAGCCCTGTTAGAACACGATTTTTTTGGGGGGGTTGTTAGAAATATTTCTTCAGAGTTGAAAATAATATTATGTAAGGGAAATTTGCCCATGTTCAATCACATAAAATAGCGTATTATGAGGCCCGAACAGGTGTGCAGGGGACTTCAATTGTAAAAGAGAAACGGTGTTGGACCTTGGTGCAAACAGTCTTCAAAGT
>BDTI01000020.1 GCA_002923215.1 archaeon BMS3Abin16
GGGCTGGAGAGGAGATAATACCTGCAGCCAAAAGATTCTACAGTGACTCGGAGGACAAGCTCAAAGCGCTTCTTATGCTTGCAGCCGCTGCGAACAGCATGGAATACGGTGTGCGCGGCCACAGCTTTGACGAAAAAAGATTTACAAGTGAGTTTACAAACATTCTCGGTGAAAACCTGGAAGGCAACCTTGCAGCCGCTAAAAAAGTGATTCAAAGGTTTTCAAAGATACTTTACCTTTTAGATAACGCAGGCGAGGTGGTTATCGACCGGTTCGTGATAGAGGAGCTTGAAGCCATGGGAAAAGAGGTTATAGTCTCTCCCAAGTCAGTGCCTGTGATAAACGATGTCACCGCTGAGGAGCTGATAGAACTCGGATTCAATTCCGAAAAAATCGTGGCATCCGGCGCCTTTGTAGGTGTTTCACTCGACGAAGCGCCAGAGGATTTTCTCAACCTTTTATTCAACCCTGAATACCTCATTGTTGCCAAGGGGATGGGAAACTACGAGACACTGTCAGAGTTTGAAAACAGGCTCAGAGGGCGGCTGGTCTACATTTTCAGGGCTAAGTGCCTGAGCGTTGCCGAGGGAGCGGGTGTTACCCAGGGCAGCCTTGTGATAACCGGTTTAGAGTGAGAAGACCCAGCCTATCAACGGAGTCAATACTGCGCCGGCGAGAACCATTGAGACCACTGTCCAATTGACGGTTCGATGCGCCTCCGGGAGCAGATCGCTTGCCCCGATGTAGATGAATGTTCCTGCTGTGAAGGCAAGCACAGGGCCAAACAAATAAGGGGGAAATACTGGAAAGATCAGTGCACCTATCACCGTGGGAACAGAGGTGAGCACCAAGGCTAAGAGGCTTTGTTCAACAGAATAACCTGAATACCTCATGATAACGCTTGTGGAGAATCCAACCGGGAATTCATGAACAATAACCGCAAAGCCGATAACAAGCCCTAAAACCGGGTTAACAACATATCCTGCGGCTATTGCGATGCCGTCAAGCAAGCTTTCAAATCCGAGCCCTATCATCCCCACCCAGCCAGCATTATGTATGTCGCATTCTGTCTCGGTGCAGGCGTGGATCATCACTGCTTTCTCAACTAGATAGAGTGAGAAAAACCCGAGTGCTAGGGGCAGGGCAAATCTCTCTGCGCCAATTTCTGAAACGGCCTCTGGCAGCATTTCAAAAAGGGCTGTGGATATGAGGACTCCGGAGGCAAAGCCGATGAGATACTGGTGTTTAATGTCTTTAGCTCGTGTGTATAGTGGGAGCAGGCCTCCGAGTATGGAGGACACTGTCGCGATAAACGCATAAAAAAGATACATCATGATTTCATCATTTAATTCCAGAGGTTTTAAAGGTTGGCTTTACTATGATGAATCTATCGAATGTTAGGGGATGATTAATATGTTAGCAGGAGATAAAAAAATATGAATAATTATCTAGATTCGTTTTCAGAGTTAAAAACACGGTTTGGCATTAAAACAAAATTGATAGAGGAAAAGTTACCGACTGAAATTTTACTTATTGAAGAGTTGTTATATTCTTCATTTAATTTAGATTTGACGATAAGTGAAATCAATAGAAAAACAGAGAAAGCAATGGAAGAAACCCTGAGTGTTATTTATATTTTATTCGCTGGGACCAATCATTTTTTAAAGGGTTCGTTTGACCTAGCTTTAATAGGATTGAATAGGCCATCTCATTCCCTCTTAAGGACCGTTTATGAAAATATATTGCACATTTATCTTCTTCATTTAACTGAAGGGAGAGAAGCCCAACTCTATGTAAAAAATATGTTAGGAAATCTTTCAGAAGAAGAGAAAAGTGAATACAAAGAAAAATACCGATATTTGAGCCTAAAAAAAGTCGTGCATCCGTTATATACAGCTAAGTCAAAAGAAACGCATTTAAATTTCTATGGTGAAATTTCAAAAAATAGTCACGCCAGTATTAAATCTGCATTTTATGATATGGAAATTGCGTATCAACCATCAAAAGAAGTTTTAGAACTTATTCTATTATTGGGAGTTGCAAACCTCATAGCAATAAACGATGTTTTTTTTAAAATACTTTCTGAGACAGACCATCAAGTTTACAGTAAATTATGTGAAAGGATATCAGAGCACGTAGGTGGAGGACCTGATTTAATTCCCAATTCTCCAACACTTACACGCCACCCAAATATATTATCATTAAAAAGTTGGATATATAATAGGTAAATAGACCTCTTGTAAATAATTATTATTTTAGTTGGTTCTTGCATCTATTTGGCTTCGGGGGTATTTTGAAACTCGCACAAATCATTTAACGGACAGTTCAGGCACTGGGGCCGTGTTTTTTTGCAGAAGTCTTTTCCAAGCCGGACGATGAGGGCGTGATATTCATTGTATAGGTTGACATCAGAGGGGAGACTGTTTTCAAAGAATTCCTGCACCACAGCGTAGCCGGCGCCGCTGTCTAAAAGCCCGAGCCGACTGAAGATGCGCTTCGTATAGGCGTCCACCACGAACACCGGCCGATTGAATGCGTAGAGCAGAATGGAGTCCGCCGTTTCCTCGCCCACGCCATTAACATCAAGCAGCATCCTTCGAAGCTCTACTGTCGGCGCAGTCTCCAAGCCCTTGATCCCGCCGCTGCCAGATAGAAAATTCACAACCGCTTTAAGCCGCTTAGCCTTAACATTAAAATACCCTGAAGGCCGGATTAATTCTGCCAGCCCGTCAGATCCGACGTCTATAAGTCCGTTAAGACTTAAAACCCCTGCCCCTTTCAGATTTACAATCGCCCGCTTCACATTCTGCCACGCCGTGTTCTGCGTGAGAACCGCTCCCACAATCACCTCAAGTTGTGTCTCGCCCGGCCACCAGTTCTGCGCTCCAAAAGCCTCAAAAAGCCGCTTGTAAACCTGTTCCAAATTGTTTTGCTTCATCGTCTGCGCCTCACAATAAATATGGATATAACAGCCCCTGTAAAGACAATGTAAAATATCTTACTTGTGCCACCGGTGTCCGCGTCACCTGCGGGAACACCCCAGTCATACAAGAAAACACTGGCAAAATACTCAGCCGGCTCGCCTTCAATTATCACACCTACCTCACGGTTATTCCTTGGCGAGTTCTCATTCCAATTCACACTCGATATTAGTACCAAATTTTCGTCAACAACCACACCCTTCGCATGCACCTTTTTAACACCTATTCGACCTGTGTCAACAAGCCGCGCCTCAAGATCAAGACCCTCGCGCCGCGCAATGTCATTCACATAACTCGCGGTGTTGTAGTTGCTCACAGGGTCGTCACGTTCGATATTGTACCACGTGGAGTCAAGAAGGATTCTAACCTTTACACCGCGCCTCGCCGCATCTATTGCAGCCTCCAGAAACAGATTCGGATTCTTCTCAACCGAACCAGTCTTTGGCTTTCCCCAATACTTGTAGATGTAGAACTGCTCGATATAGATAGTCTCGTTAGCAGAGTCCAGCAGACTGAGTATTCGAGGAACCGCGTTTTCCGGCGCAACAACCGGTGTTACATTAAATTCTCCTTCAAAGCTTTCAAGCCCAAATACTGGGTTAAAGGCTTCGCCGCCTGCTGAAGGTTTCAAGTCGAATTCATCACCTTCAAATTTTTGCGCTCCTGCGCGGTCAGTGAAAAAAAGCCGGGTAAAATACTCGGATAAATCAGGGTCTTCGATGACTGCGCCCCAGCCTCTATTGCCCTTACTGCCAGTTAGAGGAAATCCGGTTGGACCCAGGTTTTCAGTAGCGATAAAAAGTGTTTCATTGTCTGCAACAGCGTATTTGCCATGATAGAATCTGTACTCGTCGCCTGCGAGATAGACTGCGGCTCCGTTAACCTGAAGTAT
>BDTI01000021.1 GCA_002923215.1 archaeon BMS3Abin16
CGCCGTCAACAATTTTTTCATCGATTACAAGGCCGCAGGAATTACAGATTATCTCCGCCCTTTCATAGTCCCTTGAGACACTTGTTGAACTGCACTCTGGACACACGTCAATATACTCTGTCTTACCTCCTTTGCATCAATCAATCCCTGCCTCCATATCTTCAGCTATAATATCTGAATAATATTTTAACGTGGTCTTTACTAAAGCTCCTTTTTATCAAATTTGATGACCTTCCCATCCTGAGAGTTGATTTCCAGGTTAAAAAGCATCTTCCCAGCATGAAAAGAAGTCGTTGCTTGCACGACCCAGAGCCCACTTTTAAGCTGAATATGTCGGAAGTCCAGAGGCCTAAAATCGAGGATTTCACCTTCATCCAGCAAATATTCTATTGCCGCTTTTTTGGCATCGAGTGCATTGGTTATTTCCATATCTAAATCGCTTTATCCCTTGTTGTACATTTTTTTTAAAATGAATCTTCGTCCCATATTGAATTGATATGATTGATTAATCTAAATAGTAGAAATATCTTTGCTCCCGTAGATGTGCCATTATCTATTCATGGAATATGGTTGAAAACTTGAAACCCCCTAATTATTTAAAGCAGGTAAAATAGAACTACTTGCAAAGAGATGTTTGCATGGTTATTAACAGTCCAAATCTGAATCTGTGGGGATGTGCTGTTTGTGGTGCCCACCAAAAGATAGACGACGTGGACTTTTGTGATATGGTGAACTTTGAAATTGAGTACCTCAAAGCCTGCCCACGCAGCATTTTACACTTCTAAGGGCACGATTGAAGAGATAGCTTAGAATTTTGTTCTCCCAGTTTGCATTGATTCCAAGTCCAGTAGTCAGCGGTGCATTCTGCTTCCAAGGGATTATACCACTTGCAGTAAATCCCTAGGCAGCGTTTGTCTTCTTTTGTTGTCTCCATTAGGTCAGCCTCACTTGCTAAAATAGAGCCTATTGTCGGGGCTTATTAAGCTTCCCATCGCTTTGATCAATCTCTCAGTGAATCCTCCTCGCTGTTTTAAGGAGTCACAATGTCAAGCTGGGGGAGGCTGATAAGACTGAATCTCAAACCAGCTAAGGAGGGTGCTTCTTCTGTCGATGAGGATACAGCTGTCAAAGAACAATCTCTCAAAAGCCAATTTTCCACCTTCTAAAAAAATATTCTTCACATGCTAATTTAAAATTAGGTCGTTGATTGTGAGAGGGCATTAAACTGATTTGTATCTTTGCAGTTCTTTTTTGAGATCTTCTACCTCTGTTTTTAACTCAATCATTTTAAGCTCCCTACCCACTGAAAGCCGTTGCCAGTTTTCAAGATCATCCACGGTTTGTTTGAGGTTTTTTTCTGCTCTTTTACGCTTGGTCACGTCCTGCGTCATCAATACATAGCCAGCTAATTTGCCATCCATATTCCAAATGCCTGTAACTTTGGATTCAAAATAATGTTCATCGCCATTCTTCTTCTGTTTAAAGGTGTACTCATGTATACCCCCTTTCGCTACTGTGGCGATGGATTTATTTAAACGAAAGGATTCAACTTTTTCTAATTTGTGTATCTTCATGACCTGTTTGTTAATGACATCCTCCACCCTATATCCATATATTTTTTCAGCCACGGGATTGAAATATATGATGTGAAAATCCAGATCTGTAGCAATAATGGCCTGATCGGTAGAAGAGCGAAGGATGTTTTCAAGAACAATCTTTTCGCTCAATTTCTTTTTAGTCTCCTCCAAAATAACTTCTTTTTCCCTGAGAATCCTTTTTAAAAATTCTACATACCGCTCTTCAAGACGCTTTACTATATCGGATTGAGTGATCAGACCAGTTATCATCCCCTCAGAATCGACTACAATCAATCTACGGATATTATTCTGTTTCATGATCCGATCTGCTTCGAAGACCGGAGTATCAGGTGGTATACTAATAACAGGACTGCTCATCACCTTCCCAACTTCTGTAGCGCTGGGATTCCCCTGTTCTCTGAATAGATTTACAATATCTCGCTCTGTTAGCACACCAATTGGACGCCCACCTTCTTCAACAACTATACAGCTGATAGAGTGCTTGGCCATCTTTGAAATCACAAGAGAAACATGGTCCTTTTTCTCTATGGCCACCACATTCTTGGCCATTATCTTCGAGACATCCTTTAATTCGACAAAGTACTGGAGTCCGATATTGTTTGTTATGTTGCTTAGGCTGACCACGCCAGCAATCTTGCCGCTTCGCTTCACAACGACAAGATGGCGGATCCTGTTTTCCAAAAGGAGATCGCATGCCTCATAGACCTGCATATCTTCACCTGCAGTTAAAACGGGCCTACTCATCACTTCCTTTATCTCTAGATCCTGGGATTGCAATCCATCGTTTAAAGCCATAACAAAATCTCTTTCAGTAAATATCCCCACAGGCCTTTTGTTTTCGACTACGACCAGGCAACTGATCTTCTTGTCCTGCATGAGAGATACGGCTTCAGAGAACGGTGTCGTCGGAGAAACGGAGATAACCCTCGAAGTCAGTATATCTCTGATAGGTTTTTTTGATATTGTTTTAGACTTTTTTAACATGCTTTTTCCTCAAGGGTGATTTTCTAAAAACTGCTATCTTCTCATTCAAGTCTCTCTTTTTTTAACTCTATATCAATATTTCTTAAAACATTTATTTAAAATTGCCTTAGCTACATAAAATACTAACTCAAGATAGGCTTGAGTCTTTTTGAGGTCTTTGATGATGAGAGGACGTTAAACCGATTTGTATATTCCCTGAGAAAGGCTAGGCCGCAAGGCCTAGTTTCTTTCTCTTTTCCTCGATGTGTTTTTTCAATGTCTTTGCCACTTCGTGGGGATTTGAGCCGCCGATGAACTTGGCGCCCAGTAGGCTTTCAATGTCCTTTGTAAGAAGCTTGGTCACAGCCGCACTCCCAGTGATCCTCGGAAGCGGGTTGACGTGGGTCGTGACACCCAGGGACACCGCCCAAGTCCCAATGGAAAGTGCCTTCTCAGTCGTCGCCTCAGGTGCGCTGGCCGCAACCGGCAGGTCTTTGATCGGGACCCCGAGCTTATCTGAAAGCGCTTTAAGAAGCACCCCTATCCTGCCGTTGTCCACACAGGATCCAAAATGTAGCACCGGCGGAAGCGCCTCTACGCCAGCCGCCTCACCCAGGACCTTTAGCACAGCCTGCAATCCCTTGCCAGCCTTCTTGTATCCTTCAGGCGACATCAATCCCCCCTTTGCATGGGCAATCGCAGCACAACCGGTGGCTATAACCAGGATGTCATTTTTGATCAGGTCCTCAGCGATTCGTACATGCATGAAGTCGTGTTTGACCTTGGGGTTGTTGCAGCCCACAATCGCCACAGCACCCTTTATGTTCCCATTTGCAATGTTATCAACCAGCGGCTTTAGCGGGTCTTCTGGGCTTATCTTTGCTAGGACATCAACGATTGATTCTACGCTGAATCCCACCATTGCCTCAGTCGTAATATTGGGTATCTGAACCTTGTCAGGGTCTCTGTTCTTGAAGTTCTTGATTGCCTTTCTAACTATCTCATCTGCCACCTCATCTGCTCGGCTCTCCTCAAATTCAATGTGCTCTGCGCCCGGAATCTTTGCTATAGGTGATGTGGTTATTATCTTGGTGTGGTATCCTTCGGCCACCTTGGTTACAGAGGGATAGATGCACTGGATATCAACGGCCATCGCCTCGAGAGCACCCGATACTATTGCAAGCTCAGAATTGAGCTCGTTTCCAGCTATCGGAATCCCCTGCCTCATCAAAAGCTCGTTTCCTGTGCAGCATATACCTACAACGTTGATCCCCTTGGCCCCTTCTTTCTTTGCCTCTTTCTGCAACCTATCTGCTGCCTCCACGATCTTTTCAGAAAGGATGGGG
>BDTI01000022.1 GCA_002923215.1 archaeon BMS3Abin16
GTTTTCATAAAATATTTTAGACATTAGACTTTCAGCCTCAATCAGATTTAAAAAAACCCCTTCGGAGGAATGCTTGATACAGACATATTTAGACAGGTGGGTGCCGATTAAAACAAAGCTCTCGAAAAGGGTTGTAATCGATAAAGATGACGCCAGGCCAGCCAGGCTTATCCGGCTCCGGCCCGTTGGATTTCCAATCCGTGAGATGCACCGCAACTACAACATAAACATCGAAAACATCGAGCTCTTCGAACTCTACGCAAAAGAACAGTGGATGGGAAGCATCGTATCCCTGGCAGACTATTTATTTGATCAGCGTGTGATACCGGATTTTGCATATCAAGTTACAAAGGCGCTGCCAACAGGCGCGGTGAAGATTGATGAAAACACGATAATCGAAATTGACACAACCGATCTGAAACAGGACTCTGAATCTAAGAGAACGAAAATAAAGCTCGCAGACGTTATCGGCCACAGCCAGGTGAAGAAGAAGTGCAGAATAGTAATGCGCTATCTTGAAGAGCCTGAGCAGTTCGGAGACTGGGCGCCGAGAAACGTGCTCTTCTACGGGGCGCCGGGAACAGGCAAGACCATGACCGCAAGAGCCCTTGCAAACGAGGTTGAGGCAGACTTTATGATGGTGCGGGCGACAGATCTTGTGGGCGAGTTTGTAGGTGACGGTTCAAAACGGATTCATGAGCTCTATTCAACAGCCGCTGACAACGCGCCGACCATAATTTTCATCGATGAGCTGGATGCAATCGCGCTGGACCGGTCATTTCAATCGGTGCGCGGTGATGTTTCAGAGGTTGTTAACGCTCTTCTCTCAGAGATGGATGGCCTCCGGGAAAATGTAGGCGTTGTAACAATTGCCGCAACAAACAACCCAATGCTGCTTGACAAGGCGATTCGCAGCAGATTTGAAGAAGAACTCAACTTTAAAGTCCCCACAGACGGGGAGCGGCTGAAGATACTTCAAAGCTACGCCCTGACGTTGCCAGTGCCGCTTGAAGCGGATCTCGCGGGTTTTGTAAAACGGATAAAGGGTTTTTCAGGCCGTGACATTAAAGAAAAACTTTTGAAAGCCGCGCTCTACAAGGCTATGCTGGAAGACTCGAAAACAGTAACACAGCGCCACCTCGAAGAATCTTTGAAGGAAATCGACCTGGGCATTTCAAAGCCGCCTGGCGAGATGTTCAGTTAATTTTTCAGTTTTATGGTGAAGTGCTCTATCTGCGCGGAGGAGGAACTACTGCCCTTTACATGCAGTTACTGTCAGGGGACGTTCTGCCGCAAACATCATCTGCCGGAGAAACACGGCTGCGCAGGGCTCACCAGAGAAAAGTGGCAGCCCAGAAAATTCGCTGGAAACCCCATGCGAGGCAGAGCCTGGACACCCACCCAGTCGCATCAAACCACAGGTAAAACACATGGCGTCCACCGGGCAGGGCGACTCGTTGAAAAGTTGGGGCGAAAAAGAAAAACTACGTCACACCAAACTGACTACTACGAAATCAGCGAAAAATACATTGTAGCAGTCATCTTGATTCTCATCCTAATTCTAGGAGCAATTTCACGATTACAATAAAGAAGGGTTTAAACTTTTCGATGGATATACAATAGAGATAAAAATGGATGTAAAAAATAGCGATATAAACCTAATTATTTCTAAAGTCTAAAGAAAAATAAGTATCCAGGTAAGCCGATGAGTTTAAGTTTCACAACCGTTTTTTATCTTCAATGTCACGGGAAGTTAGAAAAGCGCATTGGCCGTCTTATGCACGGGCTTTGAAGCGTGAGGCTAAAAATCTGGGTCCTGCAAGCCAAGAAGTCTTCCAGCCGCTGATACGTAGAGCTGAGGCGATTGACGAGCCCTATTATGCTGCGATGGCCCTAAGCTGGATAGGCGCGCGGATGGCTGACGCAGGCTTGGAAAGTACGAGTGTGTTTTCATCAGCCTTTGAAAGATCGATGAGCACAGAGCCTGAGTGGAGGCGAGCCGAGATACTTTTGCACATCGCCTCTGAAATGTCTAAGACCGGCTCCGGAGATTTGCAGAAACTCTTTGATGCCGCCGCCGGGCTCAGTGACCCAGAGCTCAGGGTTAAAACCTTTAAGACAATTAAAAGCAGAATGACCCGTAAAGGAATCGACATATCAGGCTTGAAAACCCTGGTTCCAGAGAATTCTGAAGTGAAGATTGAAAGCCCCAAGAAAAATCCCAAACCAAGGGGCTGCAAATCCAATGTCACCCTCGGCCTCTACAACACATATGAGGGAAAGACCGTTAAAGACAGCCATATCAGAGCCGTTGCCCGCGCCGCGCCGCTTTGCATTGCATACAACCTTCGACTCGCTCTCTTCAATTTCCCGGCACACAGCCTGCAAAGTTTCATCGAAAAAGTGGAGTCACAGACCCGGCTGAAAGAGACGAAAAAACAGATTACACGTCTCTACAACAGCGGCTGCATCTCACTGGAAAAACAGCCAATCCGCCAGTCACATCCTGATCTCGGCTTGTTTGTGGCAACCACTTCACAACCTCAACCAGAGAAAACAATTGGTCTTGAAGAACTGCTGGCCCTTGACAGTCCACTGTGTTTTCTTATGGGCCTCGGGAGCAGCGGCCTTCCAGGAACTGTTTTGAACCACGTGCAACATCACCTTGAGCTTACAGGCCGAAAGGTCCCGCTGGAAACCTGCACGGCAATGGGCGTTTTAGCATCCTCAATCGACTCTGCTAGGAAACATCAGGGGTAAAGGTCTTTTCCCAAAGCCGCTTGTAGACAATGTCGGCCAGAGTCTCGAGATTTACCACATCAGCCCGGTTGTAATCCAGCAGCCGCGCAAAGGCATCTTTATCGCCGCGGCGTTCCCACCGCCTCCAGAGCCGAACCGCCTCAAATCCATCCACCCCCGCAATATCCTCATCCCGCGCAAGGCCGATTTCACGTTCAATCGATTTCAAGCCGCCTCGAAGCCCGATTTTACGTGACGCAAAACACAGGTCCATGTGGGGCAAGTCTAAATTGAGATTTGGATATTTAGCCTTGATAAATGGAACGTCAAAGGCTGAGCCATAAAAAGACACGATCAAGGAATACTTTGAAAACTCCTGGGAAAGCGCCTCTTCCGAGAGATTGTCGCCTTTCACAAAGCTTCGAACCTCAACCCCGTCATAAACACCCACCACCGTAATATCATTGTCATAGCCCAGGCCGGTAGTCTCAATATCGAGAAAACAAACCTGCTCTTTAAAATCGGGGTAGAGCCTCCAGTGGTCTCCTTTTTTCAAGCGGCTGGAGAAAAAACTGTGCTCACAACATTGCATTGAACTCTGCGCAGCCTCCAGGGTCTGATCGTGATGCGTCTTGCGGTCCCGTGAAATCCCTGCGATACCCTTTAAATTGAGAAAATTATCCCAACAGGTGATCCCACGGCTCCAAAGCCGTTTTTCAGTCGTGTATCCAACGCCGTCAAGAAAGATAAAGCTACTTCTGATCATCAGACAAACAGGCGCGCGCAAAGTTCATAAAATTATCCACAACAGACAGGTCAAAGCATCACCTGAAATCCCGAAAATATATAAAGAGCCGAAGCCAGACAAAAAAACAAAAAAAAGAATTATTGGAGCAGGATAAAATATGTCAAAAATACGAGCAAGCCACATACTCTGTAAAACACAGCCCGAAGCAAACGAAGTTATTGAAATGCTGAACTCTGGCGAAAGCTTTGAACAACTCGCCAAAGAACGATCACTCTGCCCATCAGGAAAACGCGGCGGAGACCTGGGATCATTCAGCCGAGGAATGATGGTCAAAGAATTCGAACAAGCAACCTACAACTTGAAATCCGGCGAAACAACAATGGCACCAGTGAAAACACAGTTCGGATGGCACATCATCAAACGAACAGGCTAATTTCCACCTTTTTCCCTCGCTCTGCGCCTTCGGCTATAGCTCGGCAAAAACGTGGTCAAAAAAAG
>BDTI01000023.1 GCA_002923215.1 archaeon BMS3Abin16
GGATACGTTAATCTTGTTATTGGCGGGATTCTTGCGCAATTTTCATCGATTATTGATGGATGTGACGGTGAAGTAGCAAGACTAAAATTTCAAGCCACAGAGTTTGGCGGATGGTTTGATTCTGTTCTAGACCGCTATGCAGATGCATTTCTTCTGTTTGGTTTAACTTACTATGTTTATCTTATACATGACAATTTCTTATATATCACAATTGGTTTTTTGGCAATCATAGGCTCATTTATGAACAGCTATACAGCTGACAAATACGACAGTTTAATGAGGAACCGACTTGGTCCAAAAGAGGATTATTTCAGAATTGGTCGTGATGTCAGGGTGTTTATAATATTCCTTGGAGCTTTAGCTAATCAAGTTGTATTCACCCTTGTTTTAATTGCTGCCATGACAAATGCAGAAAATATCAGGAGGATAATGGTTCTAAATAGAGGTGGGAAATCTGGTTTGTGTAAAAAGCGGATTGAGGGGATTATTGAAAGATCCCTTGTTCCTGAAGACAGGGTACATGCAAAAAACACCTTGGAATGACGTTTAAGATTAAGGATTGAAGCTGAGCTGATTAGCCAACTTAATATTGAGTAATGAGACACCACCCCCATCAGCCCCTCCAAGGATACTCCTTACCTAGCATGTTCCCCTTAACAGGAGACTAAATCTTTTTGACATTAACTGCCTTAAGCCCTTTTTCCCCTTTTTCGATATCAAACTCTACACGGTCGCCATCAGAGATAGGGCCTGAAGCAATGTTTGATTCGTGAACGAAAAGATCTTCACCCTCGTCCTGAGAAATAAAGCCAAAACGTTTAATCCGGTTATAAAACTTCACAGTACCGGTAACCATACTTTTCACCTCCTTTAAATTTGCTTAAACTTATTTCAATTATGCTATCGCTTCCAATTTGTGTTTAATTGTCGATTTCTTGTCCCTCCTATCATCAATTTTAATGGTTGTAATAATCCTCTGAAAACCTTCCTCGAAAAGGTCATTATGTGCTTCGTCAATCGCGTCAAAAAGTTCCTCGACACGCTCTGTTTCGATAGCTGTGCACATTGGTCCAGGAAACACCTTCAACCCACTTTTTTTGAGTCCCTCGATAAACTTTTTCACAGCCCTTGATTCACTTGTACCAACTCCTATTGGCACGACACTTACTTCCGCGGTAATCATCGCTATGCCACCTCCATTATTTTTTTGAAAGCTTTCGCTTCATCTCCTCTAAGGTTTTAGGCTCCTCTTCAGTCACCTCAGAAACAATATCTTTTACAGGCTCGATGTCCTTGTACATCTTCTTGAGAACCTTCTTAACAGGCTCATCATCTTCCGCCATTTTTCCGTCACCCCCTACCAAAATTAAAAAATATGTCAGAAACCTCTTAACTCATGTGACTTTTTATCAGTTCACCGAGTTCACTGATGTGTTCTTCTTTATCCTTTTCCATTCTGTTCCAGAAATCCCGGCACTCATCACAATCTGCATCTGTTTTATAGTTGTTTTTTATGCGCCAGAGACTTTTGTTCTCCGCAATCATCTGCATCATTAGATCGTAGACATGATCGTCGAGCAAAGTTTTCACCCCCAAATATTGATACTATACTATTTGGACTGCCAGGTTAAAAAATCTTTCTCCAAAGATAAAACCTTCACAATTCACCCTTATCATGCCTTATGAGGGGGATCCCAGCCGAAAAAAACATTAAGTCAACCAACTCTAATCTAAACTGTGTACGATTTCAACATGCTTGTTAGCTTCAGACGAGGGGACTACTGGCTTGCCGTTGGAGAAATAAAACGTATATTAAAGGAACTGGAAGATGAAACACCTATCGTGAAAGGGACTCTGGCCTGGGGCATAATAGGGGTCAAAACCGTGTTAGACCCCCGAGAAGTGATAAGGGAAGTGAGAAAGCAATTTATTGCTGAGCCGATGTATTTGGAACACAGTATAAAATGGATACCCATCGACGCATGGACCGCTTCAGATATCGAATCTATGAAGGAGGTCTTGGAAGAGCTTAAAGAAACTATCTTGCCAGGTGAGAAAAGGGGGATGAAGGTCCATAAGAGGAGATACACTCTTCACCACTCTATAGAGATTATTCACGAACTCGCTGAACTCATAGATGAAAAGGTGGACCTTGAGAATCCTGATAAAATCGTGAGAATAGATGTCCTTGAGAATAACGCTGGAATATCGGTCGGTCCTCCGTCCTGATGATGAGGTTTTTTCCCTGATGAAAGTCTGAAGTAAGAATAGATTCTGGCACGTTTTAGAAGGCATAGATTCACCCAAAATATACTTAAAAGACCCCAAAGTTCAGAAGCTAGTCTTATCACTACTATGTTCTTTTAAACTCCAGAAAACACAACGGTTCAGGTAAAAAAAATGCGAATCTAGAAAACAGCTGAAACTTTTGCGCATGAAAGCCAAAGCCCACACACACTCGGTTTCAAGCAATTTTCCTTCCGAAGAAGGCAATCACCATTGCTCGCCAACATGTCAAAGACCGTTAACTTACAATACCCCTTTCCAGACTCGCAGTAACATATTGTTTCTCCTGATTAATAAATTTTCCTGTTTCACTTATGCTCAACTGCTTCCCAGTATGGTGCTCATCAAAATAACAGAGACCTCGAAGCTTCACGGTCCACACTTACTTGCCGATTTACGGCACCTATGTTTATAAATACGGTTCAACTCAAAATAACATAGATCAGACTCTACAAGGTGATAAATGGAGATTATCATGAACACTCAAAAGCCCGTAAATTTCATATATAAAGTTCAATAGAGATAAAATGAGAGGAAACATTACAATAAGACGTGAAGCTAAAAACGCTGATGAGTCCATAGTTGATGAGGTAGATTGATGCCGTCGATTGAAATAGGGGGATTGATATCTGGTAGATTAGTTTACATTCAGTCTGAGGAGGCAGTCTCAAAGGCAGCAAGGCTCATGAGAGACGAAAATGTAGCATCTCTCTTGGTGAAGGAAAAGGGTAATTTCGTAGGAATTGTAACCGAAAAGGATCTGATCAACAAAGTAGTGGCAGAGGAGCTTTATCCCGGAGATATTAAGGTTAAGGAAATTATGAGCAGCCCCTTAATCACCATATCACATAGAGAAAGCATAGAAAAGGCTGCTAAGCTTATGAGAAAAAAAGAGGTCAGAAGGCTTGCCGTTACTGAAGGTGACAAAATGATAGGCGTTATAACTGAAACCGATTTTACAAGGAAGTTAATCTCCCTACTCTGAATCGCAGCAAAAAAAGGTGGAGAAAAAATGGAGTCCTTCAATCATCAAAGGTTTGGAGCATATCGATGAAAGAAGCAATGTTTTATTCCAAATTGGAAGGGAAGAAGGTAAAATGCGCCCTCTGCAATCATCGATGTACTATTTCCGCTGGCAAAAGAGGGATATGCGGTGTCAGGGAAAATCGCGAGGGCGTCCTTTACACTCTGGTGTATGGAAGGGCCGTATCAGTCAATATTGATCCGATAGAAAAAAAGCCCCTCTTTAATTTTTATCCTGGCACAACAGCATATTCCTTGGCCACGGTGGGATGTAATTTCAGGTGCCTTCACTGTCAGAACTGGGAGATCTCCCAAGCCCCTAAAGAGTCCTCTGGCGATATAATTGGACGGGAGCTTATGCCCGATGACATCGTAAGGGAGGCCCTCGAATATGGATGCAAGAGCATTGCCTACACCTACACCGAGCCAACGATATTTTATGAATACGCCTATGACACCGCGGTTCTAGCCCAAAAGAAGGGTATAAAAAATGTTTTTGTAACCAACGGCTACATAACAGAGGAAGCGCTGCGGGAAATTGCCCCGTATCTGGATGCCGCCAACATCGATCTAAAGGCCTTTACCAATGAATTTTATAAAAAGGTGTGTGGTGCAAGGCTCCAGCCTGTTTTGGATAATATAAAACTCTACAAAGAACTTGGGATCTGGGTGGAGGTCACAACCCTCCTAATCCCGGGACACAACGACTCGAAGGAGGAGCTAAGGGAGATCGCCGAATTTATAGCAGAGGTGGGCAAAGAGATACCCTGGCACGTGACCGCTTTTTACCCTACCTATAAACTATTAGACACTCCGCCGACGCCTGTGGAAACCTTGCGGATGGCCAGAAAAATCGGCATGGAAGCAGGTCTAAAATATGTTTACGAGGGGAATATACCTGGGGAGGGCGGGGAGAACACTTACTGCCCAAAATGCGGGGAAACCTTGATCAGACGATTCGGCTTTGGAATCCTGGAGAATAAAATAAAAGAGAATAAATGTCCAGCCTGCGGATCGGAAGCGGATGGTATCGGGCTGTGAAAGAGCCCTTGGGTGAGCGATTGTGGTGTTAATTAAAAGTCTTCAGGTCGTTTCTTCCATTTTTTGTTTTGCATTAGAAGATATAATTCTTCAAATTGAATGAGGGAAATCACTCTACACTATAAATAATATACTTGGAAAACTAGGGAAGAAGATTGAAATGGGAGAGGCAATAGTAACCAGCAAGTCACTATACAGGGGGTTTGAGACACGGCGTGCTCTTCACAGATTAATTGAGGGGATAAAGGTGAGCAAGACTTCCTTCAGAGCCGTACTAAGAGTTGAGCACGAAGAGAAAGAAGCTTTAGACCTTGCTAAGATGATAACTAGG
>BDTI01000024.1 GCA_002923215.1 archaeon BMS3Abin16
TAGAATATAAGGGTTTGCGCCGGTTTTCCTGTATATGCGGAGATGGCCGACATGGTCTGCTCCATAGATTATCAGAAAGACACCGCTTCCAAGCATGGCGATCCCGCTGAGGTCAAAGGTATTTGCAAACAAAATGACCAGCCCTGCAGTTATAAAAAGCCCTTCAAAGCTCTGGCCCCAGACTTTCCGTTCAAAAACCCTGGGCAGCTCACCGTCTTTGGCTATCATATAGCTCACGTTGGCGCCGCCATAGAGCGTGGCGTTTATGGCAGAAGAGGTTGAAAAGAGGGCTGCGATGGCCATGATCTTGAAACCCAGCGAACCGAGGAAAGGCCGGGCAGCTTCTGCAAGCGCGTAATCCTTGGCTTTTATGATGCCGCTTAAGGGCAGGTTTCCTGTCACCGTAAGGGAGACACTGAGATATATGGCGATAACAATCAGAACGCTCAGATAGAGGGCTTTGGGAAGAGTTTTCTCAGGGTTTTCCATGTCCTCCGCGGCATTTGTGATCAAACCGAATCCCTCATAGGCAAGGAAGACCACGGCGGTGGCGAAGAAAATATTTTTTGTAGGCGGAAAGAGAGATACGGATAAAAGCCCTGGCGTGATGAAGAACACACCTATGCTTGCGAAGAGCAGGAGTATGCCCACTTTCACAGCAACTATAAAGACCTCTGCCCTTCCAACTGCTTTCGCACCTATGAAATTGACAGAGGTGAAAAGAAGGATTATGCCTGTTGCAAAGATGTTGCGCCATATACCTGGTGCATCCGGGAAAAAGGTCATGGCATAGGCGGCAAAGGCGCTTGCATAGAGGGCGAGGGCGAAGAGATATCCGACCCATAAGAGGATGTTGAAGCCGCCGCTTAAAAGGCCGTCTCCATACTCCCGTACAATAAACTCAACAGGCCCTCCGGCAGAAGGGTATTTCACAGCCAGCTTTGCATAGGAATAGGTGCTCAAAAGCGCTATCGCTCCTGCAATGATAAATGAGAGGTATACAGCGTCCCCTGCAATCTGGGTTGCAGTCCCAAGGATCGCGAAGATGCCTGCCCCTATCATCCCGCCGACACCGATAGACACTGCCGACCAGAGGCCTATCTTCTTGTTACCGCTCATAGGGCATCATAAGATAACTATCCAATCGGCTCGTTCTTATATACTCTGTGTCGGTCCCCCACTCTCGTTCAACCATCGTTCGATAAACATCTTTGCAAGCGTGTTCAGGTCTTTAGCGTGTCTTTCTGTATCTTTGATGATTTTTCCAGGGTCAATGAATCCTCTTAAAGACCGGACCTCCTCCTCATATTTGCTGAGCCAGTCCTTTATCATCTCTTCTGTAACCTCCAGGTGGAACTGGAGGGCGTAGGCGCTCTCAAGTCTGAATGCCTGAAGATAGAGATCGTTTTCAGCCAGAGGCACAGCTCCAGTTGGCAGATCAAAGGTGTCGCCATGCCATTGAAACACCTTAAACTCGTCTTTAAAGCGGTTGAAAAGTCTGTCTCTTTTTCCCTCCTCTGTGAGCTGGATATTGTACCACCCGATCTCCTTCTCAGGCCCTTTTCGCACCTTTGCCCCCGCCGCCTTCGCGATGAGCTGAGACCCAAGACAGATACCTAATAGTGGAACCCTTTTTTTAAGCGCCTCTTTGATGAGCACATCCTCCGCTCTAAGGAAGGGATACTTCTCCTCCTCATAAACATTCATGGGCCCGCCCAGAATTATAATCTTAGAAAATCCTTTGAAAGACTTGGGCAGGTCATCTTCATAGACTTTAACATATCTGGATTGGATATCTCTCTTTTGAAGCTCTTCTTCAAAAACCCCCAGGGTTTCGCATGATTCATGTTGAAGAACCAAGACCTTCACTATTACCACCTATCAAAAATAAAAAAATAGGAGGGTGACATATCTCTCCTAGAGCGCGCTTTTTCCGCGTTCGCCTGTCCTGACTCTGATGACGTCATCGATTGGGCTGATGAAGATCATGCCGTCGCCTACTTTGCCGGTTTTCGCTGTTTCCACTATCGTGTCCACAACTTCATCTGCTTTTGAGGTGGCAACTACAATCTCGATCTTTGTCTTCGGAAGCATGTCCACACGGTACTCCCGGCCACGCCACTGCTGGATGATCCCCTTCTGACGACCCCGGCCTTTCACCTCAGTAACGGTTAAGCCGATAACACCCTTCTCTTCAAGCGCGAGTTTCACAGGGTCCAATCGCTCCGGCCGAATTATCGCTTCAATCTTTCGCATCATAATCACTCTCCTTCAACATTGGCCAATATAAAATCTGGGTATGCACTCAAGCCGAATTCTGTGATATCCAGACCTTTAAGCTCATCTTCAACAGGTACTCTGATCCCGATAACCCTGTCTAGGATCTTGAAGGCTGCAAATGCCGTTGGAAAGACGAATAGAAAGACGGTTCCAACACCGATTACCTGGGAGATCAGCTGGCTGATGCTGCCTGTTGTGATAAGCCCGTTTTCAGCTGAGAAAAGCCCGACACTCAGTGTTCCGAAGACTCCGCAGGCGCCGTGCACAGAGAGTGCGCCAACAGGGTCGTCAAGCTTTAATGTGGATTCAAAAAAGTCCACTGCATAGACGACTATCAAGCCTGAGATCACGCCGATTATGCTGGCCCAAAAAGGTGTTACAACCGCTGTTGCCGCGGTGACTCCTACAAGGCCTGCGAGAAAACCGTTTATCGTCATGCCCACGTCAGGTTTTCGAAGTCTTACCCATGATATCAACATTGCCGTTATCGCTCCGGCCGCTCCTGCGAGGTTGGTCGTTACCGCGATGTGGGCTATTTGCAGGTCAGCTGCAAGCTCGCTACCAGGGTTGAAGCCAAACCAGCCAAACCATAGGAGCAGACCGCCGATAGCGGCGAGTGCGATGTTGTGGCCTGGAATCGCGTTGGGAGTCCCGTCTTTCTGGAACTTACCGATACGGGGGCCCAGAACGATAACACCTGCAAGTGCTGACCAGGCGCCCACTGAATGGACCACAGTTGACCCTGCGAAGTCCACAAATGGTGTGTCAAGATTGGACAGCCAGCCGCCGCCCCAAACCCAGTGGGCAACAGTCGCATATATTACTCCTATAAGCAGTATGGAGTATAGTGCGTAGGCATTGAATTTTATACGCTCAGCAACTGCGCCAGAAACTATTGTAGCTGCTGTCGCTGCGAACATGGCCTGGAAAAAGAAAAAGGCAAGACCAGGAATAGTCAGACCAGCCCAGGGTGCAAGACCTACACCCTCAATAAAAAGATGATCCAAATTACCTATCCATGCCCCATTACCTGAAAAGGCCAGTGTAAATCCAAAGATAAAAAATATCATCGTGCCAAGGGCGACGGTAAACATGTTTTTCATGATGATGCTTGCAGTGTTCTTAGCTCGTGTAAAGCCTGCTTCAACGGTGGCGAAGCCAAGGTGCATAATAAACACTAGATATGCTGAGAAGAGCACAAACATTGTGTCAAGAAGATTTATCGGCATTATAGTTTCCTCCTTTTGATGGTTGGCAAAAAGGGGTATGAAGGGCTTATATAAGTTTATTTAAGATAAGTTAAGACAACTTCATAACATTTAAGAAAAGTTCACAACATCTCAGCCGCCGCCCCAGCCCCTTAATCTAATCATAATCTGAAGCTTCTAAAACCCAGGATAAGAACACAGACAGACAGTAAAGACATAAAGAGCTAGAGATATAATAGCGCAGATCGATTAAAGGTTTTCGCTGGTCCTGATTCTTTGAGCTTCAAACACGTCGCTTGCAACTATTATCCCATCCCCTCGTTTCCCTGTGCGGGCTGCGTCTGCTATAGTCTTTTGCACACTGTCTACGGAGTCGTCTTCAACATAGCAGACAACCATGGCCTTTGGAAGTGTGGAAAACTTAAAGTAATTCTCACCAACATCTTTTTCACCGAGCTGCTTACCAATACCCTCGACCTGGAAGACCGTATAAGGTACTCCGTTGTTGGTCAGGGCATCAGTGACATCCCACTTCTTCTCAGCCCTAAACACTGCTTCAATCCGCTTCATAAAAATCACTCAGCTTAATTGAACTCCTTGGTTTATTTAAATCTATTTGAGAAAAGTTCAGGGACTTTAAGAAAAGTTCACAGCACCCTTTCCTGCCATGCTCCGGGATCATAGTCTTGATAGAGAGAGATGTCTTTAGAATATTGGATATGCTAAGCACTAGGGAAAAAAAGGCGGGCGTAGGAGTCGCCAGCCTCTATCTCCTCAATATTCTTCCACTCCAAAGGGTCTCCGTTGTCATCCGGCACTATTGTCTCCTGATACATGGGCAGACCCCCTGAGACAAGGATGGGCCCGTCCTTTGTAACCTTCAGTTTTTATCCGTCAGTTTATCCCCCTATCTTTGCATAGTCCCATGAGGTTGTCCGCTCCGGCTTCAGCCTGATGGTTGCTCTCGGCATGGAGAGGAGCTGCTGTGCCATGGGGTGGTCAAGACTTCCAAGATATTTCATGTATATTCTCTTTGCTGTCTCCGTGGTGTTGGTCTCATCAATCTCAGCCTTCCCTCTGAATATCACACCTTTGCTCTGGAACCCTCCCTCGGTTGTGTCTATGTCTACTGCAACGGCAGGGTTGTTCTTGATGTTTCTCACCTTAACAGAGTCTTTTCCAGTGCTTATCACGAGTGTGCCCTCTTCGTATATGAACCACACAGGCGCAATGTAGGGTTTGCCCTTCATTCCCACAGTCGCAATTCTTGCGAGGATGGGCTGGGAAAGAAACTCCGTAACCTCTTCTTTTGTCATGCTCATTTCCATCTTATCACCTCAAAACTTCATTCAATAAACTTTAAATACTTCATTTGATGAACAAATATATAAATTGTGTAGTATTTGGAGATGAAGTAACTTTCCAGAGGTGAAGAAATGGCAGTGGCGTGTAACATCGAAGAGACCATGCAGCTCCTGAGCAGGAAGTGGACGCTCATGATCATCAAGGCCCTCATAGACCACGGACGCCTGCGCTACACGGAGCTTGCAGGAAGCCTCAACGGCATAAGCCCAAAGACGCTCTCTGACAGGCTGAAGGAATTGAAACAAGTAGGCATTGTTAGAAGGAAAAGCTTTGCCGAGATACCGCCGAGGGTGGAGTACTCCCTTACCGAGAAGGGCATAGAGCTTGGAGAGTCATTGAGCGCTATTGTGGACTGGAGCGTAAAGTGGGGTTCATGAAGATCTTATTTGCGGACAACCGACATATTTAGATGCCACATATGATGTCGATATTGATAGTCCTATGAGATGTCATGCAAGGAGGCTGGAATGCTCAGAGCAATCATATGACAGGCCGGTCTTTCAGTGGATGAATTCAGAGTTTTTTGGTATCTGTCCGAGGAAATTGAAAGCAAGCAACAACCCTGAACACATTTCTGTGGCCAGAGCCGGAGCTTAGCGGTTTTCACCTTCACAGAGATATATCATTTTATAAGAGAATTTTTTAGACAACTCCCCTTCCCATGGTTTGAGTTTGAAGATATAAGAGGAACAGTGCGAGAAGTTATCAACAACAACGCATCCTGATATTATTTGTATCTACTCGGAAAAATTTG
>BDTI01000025.1 GCA_002923215.1 archaeon BMS3Abin16
GAAGACTATGAAGATCTTCAGGCCCAGGCTTGCAGAATATGAGGACCTATTTGACGGCAGCAGCATATGGCATGTGCGCACAAAGAATGTTGGCACTCTAAGCGCCAGTGACGCTAAAGACCTTGGCATCACAGGCCCGCTTCTCCGCTGTGCAGGTGTGAAGGCTGACGCCCGTAAAGACGACCCTTACGCAGCCTATCCGGAGCTTGATTTTGAGATCCCCACCCGAAAAGATGGCGACGTCTATGCCTCTTATGAAGTGCGAATGGAGGAGATGCGCATATCAGCCGATATCATTGATCAAGCCCTTGACAATCTTCCGACTGGCCCGGTTCAAACGGATCTCGGCAGGATCGAGCCCGTGGGCGAAGGCATCTCACGAATTGAGGACCCGCGAGGCGAGATTGCAACCTATGTTATCGGCGATGGCGGTGACAAACCCTATAGGCTCAGGGTAAGGACCCCTGAGTACATCAATGTTTCAGCCCTCGGCCATATGTCGAGGGGCTATAAGATAGCTGATCTAATCGCGATTATCGGCGGGATAGACCCCTGTCTTGGAGGAATTGACCGGTGACACGGGTGCACGGCGGACTTTATGCCGAGGATATGGAACAGCTCTATCACGGACCTGTGCCCTATGTAATTCTCGCGGCTGGAGCCGTGATATTTGTCGCTGCGACAGCAGCAGTTGGAATCGCGCTTTCTTTTATTGGAAGCCTTGGTTCAACTTCATTCTGGAACAACCCCTGGGTAAGGGGAATAGTTGGAGCCGTCCTCTGGGCGGTAGTGGTGGGTGGCGGAGGCCTGTATCTCACCCTGGTGGAACGTAAGTTCATGGCCAGGGTGCAGGTACGTTACGGGCCCAATAGGTGGGGCCCGTATGGCCTCCTTCAACCAATCGCCGACGCGCTTAAGCTCATGCGAAAAGAGGATATCATCCCTGATGCAGCGGACTCACTTGTTATGCGGCTTGCACCCATTATCGCCTTTGCCCCTAGTTTTATGCTCTTTGCCGCTGTGCCCTGGACCGCTGAATATGTGGCATCGAAGATGGATATTGGCGTGCTCTATATTATTGCCGTTACATCCCTCACACCGATCGGGGTTTTGATGGCTGGCTGGGGGCCTAATAATAAATATAACCTCTTAGGTGCTATGCGTTTTGCTGCGCAGGAGCTTGCCTATGAGGTGCCGCTTATCCTTGCTATGATAGGACCTATCGCTGTTGCCCAGTCTTTGAACGGCGTTGCCATTGTTGAGGCACAGTCAGGATACTGGTTCGGCGTGATTCCAAGGTGGAATATATTTCCCCAGTTTTTCGGTGCCATCATCTTTTTCGTTGCCTTCATGGCCGAGACAGGTCGTATTCCCTTTGACATTCCCGATGCTGAAGGCGAGGTTGTGCACGGCTTTAGCGCAGAGTACTCTGGGATGAAGTTTGTCATGCTTCTACTCCTCGAATATGTGCATTTAATTGCAGGCGCGGCGCTTTTTGTAGTGGTTTATATGGGCGGTTATCTCGGTCCGGCTCCTCTCAGCCAGTTTGCATGGTTCACATTGAAACTGCTCTTTGTGATCCTTGTTATGATGCTGATTCGCGCGGTGTGGTTTAGGGTGCGCATTGACCAGATTATGGATTTGGGCTGGAAGATCCTGCTTCCTGCGGCGCTTATTAATGTAGGAGTTATTGGTGTGGTTCTAGCACTCACGGTGTAATGATTATGACGATACGAAAGCCTACGATACTTGGATTTAAACACCTTTTCAGAAGGCCTGTCACAATCCAGTATCCCTTTGAAAAATTCAAGGTAGGGCCCAATTACAGGGGTGTTCCAGCCCTTGATTTTGACCTGTGCACGTCATGTGGGAGATGCACTGAGGTATGTCCGAATAAGTGCACTATAATGGTTGAATATAACGGAAAGAGTGTGCCGAATCTATATGCTTCACGGTGTATGTTCTGCTATCTCTGTGTTGAGGTTTGTCCGACTGGCGCGCGGGTGAATACACCTGTTTATGAGCTTGCTGAATATTCTCGTGAGGCTACGCTTTTCACTCCTGAACAGCTTATCCCGCTTGTGACACCTGAGCTTAAAACAGACACCCTGCCGAAGGCGCCGGTAGTTGATCTTGAGCTTTGCGTGGACTGTTTCATGTGTAAGAAGGTCTGTCCAAATGAGGCGATTTCAAACATTGATGAAGGTACTCACAGGCAGATAATAATCGATTATGACACATGCACCTTCTGCGGAAAGTGCATCGACATCTGTCCGCCAAAGGCCTTGCACTACGAGCAGAAAGAGATCAAAAAAGGTGACAAGTTCATCTGGGAAAAAGAAATACCTCTCAAAGACATTGAGGTTGAAAATTATTATCAGCTTCTTGACAAAAAGGTGATTGAGCCTCATTGGTGCAGTCACTGCACAGCCTGTGTTGTGGCCTGTCCGGTAAACCGTATCCTCGGCGGTGATCAGGAGATTTCAGAGGATCTTGACATACCATGCCTCGACTGCTCTCTCTGTGTTCGGTCGTGTCCGCGCTATGACTATGAAAACAACAAGGGCATGGGGGAATATACTGATGTCTTTTCAGCTCGCTCAAAGCGCTTTGTGGGTCAGGACGGCGGCATGGTTACTGAGATGCTTGTCTCGGCAATGGAGATGGGACTTATCGACACCGCCATTGTTGTAGGGTCTGATGATGAGTGGCGGCCTTATCTTAAAATCGCCAGAAACCCGGATGAGATAACGGCAGGTCTTAAAACAAAGTATGCCCTTGCAGACATTCTCTCAGCCCTTAAAGCGGCGGATAAGATCGCGAAAAAAGGCATTGGAATCGTGGGTGTGCCCTGCCAGATCGAAGGCTTCAGGCAGCATGCTGAGCACACCAAGTTTTTCACAACCAAGGTGCGCCTTGCAATCGGAATCCTCTGCACTGAAAACTTTTATTACAAGCGTTTTTACAAAGAGCTGATTGAAGATGAATACGGCATCGCGCCAAAAGACCTTAAGCGTACAGACATGAAAAAGGGTCTGCTCACAATTGAGAGCAAAAGCGGCGAGGTTCATAAGATAAAGCTTCAGGCTATTGAGCACTACGCGCTTATGGGATGTCACATCTGCCAGAACTTTATAAACATGACTGCTGACATCTCTGTCGGCGGAAGCGGTTCATCGCCTGGCTTCAGCTCAATGTTTGTGCGTAATGAAACTGCGCAGAAGGTCATCGATTATATGGTTGAAAAAGACACTTTTGAGCGCGCCTCTGAGGAGAAAACCCCGGCGGTTCTGAAGACCTGCGGGTTCATGGTGAAGTATAAAGCTAAATTGCATCCAATAGAGCCTTATCTTAAGGATAGAGGGATTGTGGTGGAAAAGGATGAATCAACTGAGGAAAAGAGTGGGTGAAAGAAGTGGCTGCTGATCTTATCGTGTTTTTCATACTTGCCCTTGTATCCATATTTGCCGCTGTAATGGTGATGGAAGCTGAGGATATTTTTCATGCTGCACTCTTTCTCGCGCTTCTCTTTACAGTGATTTCCGGGGTCTACATTCTGCTTCTTGCAGAGTTTATCGCAGCGATCCAGCTCCTCGTCTACGGAGGGGCGATTGTAGTCCTCATACTCTTTGCGATTGTACTTACAAATCGGGCTGGCAAAGTGGGAGACCAGTCTTTGAAAAATCTCCTCATGCGCACAGCGGCGATAATCGGATTCACAGCGCTTTTGGTCCAGCCTATTTTGAAGACACCCTGGCCACAGAGGATGATTGAAACGACAGGGCTCAATACTTATGCTGTTGGCTACTCTCTTTTCACAGATTATGTGATCCCCTTTGAGGTTGTGTCTCTCGCCCTGCTATCAGCCCTAATCGGCGCGGTTTATCTCTCAAAACGGGAGGTTGAAGCATGATCCCCCTGGTATATTATCTTGTGCTTGCAAGCGTGCTTTTCGCAATCGGAGCATACGGAGTTCTCACAAAGCGAAATGCCGTGAGGGTTCTCATGGCGATCGAAATCATGATGAACGCAGCAATAATAAACCTCGTGGCATTCTCAGTATACATGCCATATAACAATATCTCAGGCCAGGTCTTCGCGCTCTTCGCTATCGCCATAGCAGCAGCCGAAGCAGCTATCGGCCTTGCCATATTCATCGTCATATTCAGAGTGCATGGAACCATTGACATAAATGAAATAAGGAGGCTACGCGGATGACAGGTGAAATAATTGTTCACTCCATAAGACCGGCCCTCGCCGTTCTAATATCACTCATCGTATCAGTGCTGATTCTTGCAACAGGATCAAGACATAAAAATCTGAGGGAATTTTGGAGCATAATCGCGGCGACCAGTAAGTTCGCAATCGTCATTTCACTCATGCCGATCATCCTTTCAGGAAAAGTGGTGGAATACTCCCCGAAACTCATGGCCCTATCACCTGCTATTTCAATCGTCTTCAGAGTGGATGCGCTGGGCCAATTTTACGCATCCCTTTCGTCTGGTCTGTGGATCCTTACAACCATCTATTCAATCGGTTATATGCGCAATCTAGAGGAGCACAATCAAACCCGTTATTTCTTCGCCTTCGCCGTCTGTGTAGCGGCAACCGTTGGAATAGCTTACTCCGGAAATCTATTCACACTTTTCATATTCTATGAGCTGCTCTCAATCGGGGCATATCCTCTTGTAATCCATCACGAGTCTGATGAGGCAATGCGCGCAGGCCGAAAATACCTGCTCTACGTTCTCTTCGGCGGCGTCATGGTTCTCGGTGCTATGACGATGACCTATGTTCTCGCAGGCACGCTCTCATTTGGCCATAACGGAATACTCGCTGGAACTGCTTCTCCTGCATTTTTACGCCTGCTCTTCCTAACCTTTGTACTGGGATTCGGAGTTAAGTCTGCAATAATGCCCCTCCACTCCTGGCTTCCCTCTGCAATGGTCGCACCCACACCGGTAAGCGCACTTCTACATGCTGTTGCCGTGGTCAAGGCAGGCGTCTTCGGCATGACACGGCTGATCTATAATATTTATGGCGTGGACCTCATGAAAGAGCTGGGGCTGGGATTCCCCCTGGCAGTCGTTGCATCAATAACTATTCTCATGGCATCAGTCTACGCCCTTAGACAGGATAATCTCAAACGCAGGCTTGCCTATTCCACGATCAGTCAACTTTCATACATCATTTTAGGCCTTGCACTGCTCACGCCTAGCGGAGCCACCGGAGGCATCCTTCACATCGCAAATCAGGCGGTCATGAAAATCACCCTCTTTTTCACGGCTGGCGCGATATATGTGCACACAGGCAAGAAGAATATCTCGGAGATGCGGGGTTTAGGTAAAAAAATGCCAATAACCATGACCGCCTTTGCAATCGCCGCTGTAGGTATGACAGGCTTTCCCCCCACAGCAGGATTCATAACAAAGTGGTATCTGGCCATTGGAGCCCTTGAAGCCGGGCATGTCATATTCGTGCTCGTTCTGCTGGTGAGCGCAATGCTAAATGCAGCGTATTTCCTCCCTCCAGTATATAATGCATTTTTCAAAGA
This sequence comes from archaeon BMS3Abin16, assembly GCA_002923215.1. Lineage (GTDB taxonomy): Archaea > Hydrothermarchaeota > Hydrothermarchaeia > Hydrothermarchaeales > SZUA-236 > SZUA-236. The sequence goes on from BDTI01000025.1 coordinate 5,555, forward strand.
CCCCATCGATGGAGATTCCGAGTACGATGAGGCTCCCTGGATGATGCTGGGACCTATAATCATAACAACTATATTGGTATTAGTTTTGGGCGCATTCGCAAATTTGCCCTACACGCCACTGGCGTTGGCCCACGTGGCAGTACGTGAATTCTTTGGTTTACCATGAGGTGTTTGAAGTATTATGAGTGATCCCCAAGTCGCAGCAGAAGTTGCATCGCACGCAGTATCAGCCGCACCAGTCTTAGTTAAATCTATCCTGCCCCTTATCGCGGTGTTTCTACCCCTGCTTATCCCGCTTCCAATGTACCTGGTTGGACGCAAGTCTGAAACACTCAGAAATATAATTGCAATACTCACAACACTCGCCTCATTCACAGC
>BDTI01000026.1 GCA_002923215.1 archaeon BMS3Abin16
TGGCTGCAGAAATGGAGATTTCAGGTCTCGCAGCAATCGTGGAGCCCCAGGCAATTGCTATCGCAGGCTCGGCAGGACTACACAAAAACATTTTTTCTCAACTTAAAAAAGACCTGGAACACATCGCGCCTGTCCACAGACTCCACCCTTATTCTGCAGCAATCGGCGCAGCAGAAATCGCGCGAGACATACAGTTGGGCAAAAAGGATTTTCTAGGGATTGGAGTGAACTTATAATTTCCCTTCCATCATCTTTTATCTCCTCTTAATATATTTGTCAGTTGGCAGGTCAATGTCGTTTAGTATCTTTCTGATAAGGCCTCTTGGAAGTTTTTCCCCTGGGATGGATTGGAATTGTTGTGGTTCTTCCATCTTTGTGTTTCCAGACGGTGTGGCTTCCTGTTTGATGGGCCATTTCAAATCCGAGTTTGGAGACGATCTTGCACATTCTCTCCCCAGTGACGAGAGGGAGTTTCAAGACTTATACCTCGACTTCTACCTGCTGGACTCCGGAAAAATGAGCTTTGGGCAAATTGTTAGCATCTATTTTTAATGCCTGTAGGTTTGCGACGATGGCTTCTTTTATGTTTGTCATGAGCTCGTCGAGGGTTTCGCCGTAGCTGTGGCATCCCTTTATATCTGGGACTGTGCCGATGTAAGCGCCGTCTTCGTCCTCTTCAACTAGCACTGTGAATTTGAGCTTTGTCATGTTAACTTCACCTATGCTTTTTTCTTTACTCCTCCGACATTTAAATATGCATCACATCTCGTGTCGAGGCTTTTTGCAGCTTCCTTTTGATCTCATTAAATGCAGCCATCAGCTCTTCCCCTGACTTCACACCGGCTATGATGTATTTGCCGTTTCTAATTGGGTCACTGTATTGAACAAGCGTTCACTTTAGCAGTTTGAGTAGATCCTTTTTGCTTAAGCCGGTTTGATGGAGTATGTCGATTAAAGTCCCCTTGGCCAGTTCTCTGTGCAACGGGACTACGGTTCTGAATGTCTTTTCTGGAGTAATTTTTTCCATGGAAATGTGGCTGCCCTTCTGCCGCACTTCAATGAAACCGGCTTTCTTGAGCGCGGTCAAAAGTTTCTTGCCTGAGAGGACTGACAGGCTTAGGCATGGGCTACTTTAATGGTTGTCCAGAAGGATTCGGATGTCTCTGGCAGGTCCTCCACCCCGAAGCTCTCTATATAGAGTTCTATTGCTTCTTTGATGTTTTTCCGGGCTTCTTCAATGCTTTTTCCTTGGCTGGTCACACCCAGTTCGGGGCATCTTGCAACGAAGAATTTTTCTTCCCGCTGAATGGATACTAGAAATGTTCTCATGATTTTCTCTGTTTTTAATGTGTATATCCGTTGTATTTTAATCTTGTCATTTAAACAGCTTTAACTATTTTGCCCGCATCCTGTGACGGTGCACCCTGGTGCACACTATATAGGCAATTCCCCTCTTTTATAAAGGATACCTACATAAATTGACCCTCATATAACGCTCTCCCTAAACATTTAAAGCGCCCCCGCCTCCTAATCTTCATCTTAGATTTTGAGGAGGGATGATAGTAATTTCATATACTGCAATAGAAGTTACAATAATCTTTTCGGAAAGCTTATTTAGTAAACTTCCCATTGGAAAAGTGATGAGTAAAAAGAAGCCGAAAAAGCAAAAACAGAGCGTCTACATTGATACTGTGTTCTTAATAGGCTTCTTTGAAAAACGGGATTTAAGAGACCACGCAAAAGAAGTTATACAAAAAGTAAAGGGGATGTGCCACAACTCCGATATATCTGTTAAAATTCCATTAGTTGCACTAGGTGAAGTTTCAAAAGAAAATATTGAAACAACAAATGCCAATAAATGGCGTAATCCCTGTGGTGAATGTAAGCTTTCCATGGTATTAACTGATCTTTTTGGGAAAGAGATTAATGCAGAGTTTGTGTCGGCTGGGAAAGAGGATTATCAGCTTGCTTATCAACTGATGGATAAAGATCCGCAGCTTGATGGAGCGGACGCTTTGATTGTTGCAAGTGCATTGAACGATTCAACTGCTAGATGGTTATTGACAACAGACTCTATCATGCTCAATAATATTGGGATAGAGGAGTTTAAAGAACAAAAAGAAAGCAACTTAAAGATAGCTGATAGATTTAGATGAAAAACTTTTCAGAGGTTTTCACGTCCTTAACTCAGCAAGAATAGCTCTAAGGGTTTCTTCTTCTGCCCAGGGTTTCCCGCTTCTAACCAGTTTTATGATGTGGTTCTCGTCGATTTCGGGGTATCGTTTTCTGATCATTAATGCGGTTGCCGCAAGCTCTAGCCATTCTTCACTTTTTCCTTTTACAAGACGTGTGAACTCATCTGTAAGGTTAACTGTTTCCACATGAGGTACTGAGTCTATTTTATAATAATCCTCTGCGAGGTTTGGTGAATATGGTCCGTGGATATACATGTTGTAGCTGTTGCCATAGCCGAGTTTAATCCCCTGGGCTTCGGCAAGGTAGACTAGTTTTTGAAGTTTAAGTCTGTTGTTGAAATAGGCTACTTTAAAGTCTAAAACACTTGTTTCTTTCAATGCTTCAACAAAACCAGCAAGCTTTCTTTTATGTGGTGAAATAATCATTTTCTTCCTCGCCGTTCAATAATCCTGATAGGATATTTTTACAAAGTTATATTATAAAACTGTTGCTAACCTCAACAATCATACAACAAGAGCGTTTTTTCACTCCAAACTACCAGTGGCAACTATGTTAACGATGCGAGATTTTTTGTTTTTCAAACCTACACAGCTTCCTAAAAAAATATAATTCAATCAATCGCTATAACTTTTCGGAAATGTAATGAATTAGAGAAAGGCGTTGGAAAACGAAGAGAAGAAAATTTGCTTGGGGAAATTATTAAGTAACTTGTTTCTGAACTAAAAACCAGTAAACTAATAGGTCTTTTTCAATCCTTCGGTGGTCTGGGAATGTCTTGGAGACTGTTTTCCAATATCGTTCATTGTGTTTTTTCTCTATTGAGTGAGCCATTTCATGGTAGATTACGTATTCGAGCAATGTTTTTGGAAGATATTTTAAGAAGGTGTTAAGGGTTAGATTTTTCTTGTGACTTAAGCTTCCCCATTTGGATTTCATCCGTCTAAAAAAGAGTTTATTAATCTGTAGATTAGATGTCTCTTCGACGTTTTCAATGTAAGAGTGAACTAAATCTCTAAATTCTTTGTCAGTTCTTTGCTTGAGTTTTTTCTTTTCTGACTCTTTTAGTGCAGTTTTTATTAGCGACTCTCTTTTGTAAATCCAAGTTTCATGTTTCTGTAGCAGGCCCTCATGGTTCTCGAAGTTTTTTGGTAGTACAAGAAGCAAATCCCCTGTTTTGAACTCCAGCCTTGGATGTTTGATATCCCTATAAGACACATCATATCTAATTTGTTGGTCATTTATCCTAACTTGCTGTTCCATAGTTTTTCACGCTTTCAATAAGTTGTTTGTAAAGTTCATCAATGTCTTGGAGAGTCAGGTCATATCTCTTGATATAGCGTCTGACAAAACGTCTGAGCTCTCTTTCGACTTTTTTTCTTGCTGTCGACTGCATAACCCAGCCCGGAAACATTTGTTTCCTTAGATTCTCTGAGAGTTCTTTGACGTCCTTTATCAACTCTTTATCCTTTCCAAATCTTTTTTCAAGAGCAAGCAATTGAGAGTATTCCAGATTATTGAAGGCGAGTTCCTTTTGTCTTCTTGTTAGTTTTTGGATTTCATCAAGTGCTGCAACACCCTCTGAGTAAATTTTTTCAAAGTCCTTTGTCTTCTCTTTCCAAAGCTCTAGGATTCCCTCCACTTTATCAACAAGTGAGATGTAAACGGGGTTTTTATGTTTCTCTACGAGCACGAGCCTGTTTAAAGCGAAAACAATATTTGCTGCCTTTTCTTCTTTGCTATCTATTTCGGCTTCAAGCCGTTTCAGATAATTCTCGTCAAATCTTATTATGGGAAGCTCTTTTTCCAGTTTTTCAAGCTCCGTCGTCTTGTGCACGTATTTAACTGTCTTGTCAAAATACTTCTGAACATATCTTTCGTAGCGTGGCTCCCTCCGAAGAACCGTCTTCATGTAATACACGTAAATCGCTGATATCCATTTGTAGTCTGAGAAAATCCGGGGGTCTGCCTTGATTATGTCCGAGCCTAAAAGCTCGAAGAGCTTGCGAAGGGCTCTGTAGTCTTCCTGGAATTTTTTCCCTTTTTCTTCATCGGTTGTTAGAATCTCTATCGCTTTTATCAGGACTCCCCTGTCGTATTGGTCTTTTGGGATGTCTTTAAACAGCTGTAAGAGCTCATCTAACTTCTCGATGAATTCAACTCTAATCTCATCTCGATTGAATAGGGCTCCCTGAATCTCTTTTTCTTGGTACATCTCAAAGGCTCTTTTGAATTCCTTGAGCTGGCCGATGTAATCTATTATGAGCCCAGCCTCTTTAAAGTCCTTATAAGGCCTGTTTGTTCTGGCTATCGCTTGCAGGAGCCGATGCTCTCTAAGTGGCTTGTCAAGATACATGGTTTGAAGTATGGGGGCGTCAAAGCCGGTGAGGAGCATATCGGTTACGATCAGGATCTTTGGATATTCTTCTTCTTCTTTGAACTTTTCAATCACGTCTTTTCGTATGTCTGTAATCTCTCTCCCGCCATACCGTGCTCTCGCCTCTCGCACGTAGCTTTGTATAGGTCCTTTGTCCCCCCGTTCAATGGTCATAACGATTTCAGAGTATTCTTTAGGCAGATGATTGTCCAACTCCTCTTTGTAGATGGCGCAGGCCTTTCGGCTGGCAGCTACGACCAAGGCTTTGAATTTTCCGTCCACATTCTCTTTGAAATGCTCTGCAATGTCTTCGGCCTTTCTCTTTATCCACTCGGGGTTTTCCAGTATCAGCTTAACCGCGCTAAGTCTCTCTCCTACCTTTCCCTTGACCTTTTCTTTCGCATCCTCTGGAAGCTCGTCGAGGTTTTCTTCATCCAGGATATCTAAAAGCGTTGTGAGCGTTTCCTTTTCGAGGTGCAATTCTTTTTCAAGCCTGGGCTGATACACAATCCTCTTGGTAAACCCGTCTTCTATCGAATCGGTTATGAAGTATCTGTCCAGGTATCTCTCCTCAGGAGGGTAGCTGAACTCCAGATATGTGTCTCGCCCCTTCTTTGAAATAGGCGTTCCGGTTAGTGCGAAGAAAAAGGCGCCTTGCAGGAGGTTTTTCATCTGTGCTGCGAGGGTTCCGTATTGTGTGCGGTGGCCTTCATCAACAAAGGCTACGACGTTTTTTCTCGTGATTATTGTGTCTCTCACATTTGACAGCTCTTCAAGCTCTTTCTGAAGACTCTGAAGCTCCTCGACCCTGAACTTGTGTATCAGGGTGATCATGACTCCCCGTTTCCCGCTTCCTTCGTCGTGTTCTATTACTGCTCTCAGCTCGCCTATTGATCCTATTATCTCAGGTTCTACTATGTCTAAGGAGTAAAACTCCTGGTAGAGCTGTGACTCGAGCTCGATTCTGTCCACGATGAAAAATACGCTGGGGTTTTCCAACATCTTTAGATGATAGAGCTTGTTTGCTGCAAAGATCATGGTGAGTGTCTTGCCACTGCCCTGCCAGTGCCATATCAATCCCTTGTTTTTGTCTTCCACCCCTTCGAGGTTCTTCACCACTCTGTCCACGATCTTTTCTGAGGCGCGATATTGCATGTACCTTGTTATTACCTTGGTGGCCTTTCCCCGTTCTACCCTGTAGAACAGATAGTATTGGATGATATCCAGGAGCTTGGCTGGGCTGAGCATCTCGATGGTTGAGTCAACGGAGTCCAATCCGTTTTCGCGCCACTGGTGGTATTTCACTTCTTCCTCTTTCTGCCAGGGTACGATTGGGAAGTACCTTGCCACCTGCTCGGCTGCGACTCCGATCTGCACGTATTTGTAGAGTTCTGATACAAATCCTTCGTAGTCTTTGATCTGCTGGTAGGCGTCGTACCATGTCTCGCTGAAGCTTGCGGGGTTTTTGCACTCGATGTTGGCGAGGGGTATGCCGTTTAT
>BDTI01000027.1 GCA_002923215.1 archaeon BMS3Abin16
CAACCGTTGCGTCTGAAAGCGTCTCGCCTGCAATCGCCTCTTTAAGACCTGTGATAGCCGCGATGTTACCTGCCGGCACCTCCTCGGCGATAACACGCTCAGCACCCATGTACACACCCACCTGCTGGATCCGGGCCTTGGTCTTCATGTTGAAGAGATAGACTTCCGACCCTTTTTTGATGGACCCTGAAAACACCCGGCCAGTTGCAACCTCGCCGGCGTTTGGGTCGATTGAAATATCTGTAATCATCATAGCGAGTTTGGCTTTTTGATTGCACTCCATCATAGCCTTTCCCTCGGGCGACTCAATATCACCAGACCATATCTGAGGTATTCTGTATTTCTGCGCAGTCCGGGGGTTTGGAAGGTGTTTAACAACCATGTCAAGCAGGATTTCAGAGATAGGCGCTTTTTCCGCAAGCTCCTTTTGCTTCCCATCCCGGTTATACTCGATGATGTCTTTGAATGATATGCCTGACTCCTTCATATAAGGGACGTTTATCGCCCAGTTATGATAGGCAGAGCCAAAGGCAACAGTCCCATCAGCAACATTCGGGGCCCACGTCTTCTGAAACTCCGGAGGAGCGCTCTTTTTAAGAAGCTTGTTGAACTCATTGATAATGGCCATAAAGCGGTTCTGCATCTCCTCAGGCGTAAGCTTGATCTCATTTATCAGGCGGTCAACCTTGTTGATGAAGAGAACAGGTTTCACACGCTCCTTAAGCGCCTGGCGCACAACTGTTTCAGTCTGAGGCATGCAGCCCTCAACCGCGCAGGCAACAACCACAACACCATCCACAGCACGCATGGCACGGGTCACGTCCCCGCCGAAGTCCACGTGGCCAGGAGTATCTATCATGTTGATCAGGTATTCTTTCTCCTTAAAGTCGTGGATCATCGAAACGTTAGCCGCGTTTATAGTGATACCACGGGCCTGTTCCTGTTCATCAGAATCAAGATAAAGCTGGCTTCCAGCAAGCTCAGGCGAAATAAGCCCGGCAGCCGCGAGCAAGTTATCGCTGAGCGTGGTCTTACCATGATCAATATGCGCGACAATACCAATGTTACGGATGCTCTCCGGAGAAAACATCATCTTCTGAATCTCACTAACCATCTTCTTACGAATCCCCATTCTCCTTCACCTCACCTTGCAGCCTTCGCAACCCGCTCTATCTCGTCTTTACGTCCGACAGAGTAGCACTTGGTATCGTGTTTTGATGCAGAAATAATTTCTTCAGCCAGGGCCTGAGCCATGGACTTTTTCTTTTTAAAAGCAGACTTCGCAGCGCCTACCGCAAGATAGCGCAACGCAACGTCAAGCCTGCGCTTGGGAGAGACATCAACAGACTGATGGTAGGAAACACCGCCGTATTTGAGCATTGTAGTTTCCTCACGGGGTGATGCATTGGAAACTGCTGAGACAAGCACCTGCAAGGGGTTTTTCTTCGACCGGCGTTCAATGATTTCAAAGGCATCACGAACAATTTTATATGTGCCCATCTTCTTGCCGGTGTTTCGCCCGCTGGAGCGCTTATGTGTCTTACCCTCATGGCCGGTGACCATAAGCTTGTTCATAAGCCTCTCTACAAGATGCACCTCGATCTGATGGAACTGCTTGTTTGCGTTTCTCGCGCTGCTATGTGGAACAGCTATGCTTTTTAGCGAGAGATATCGCCGCAGACCCGGATCCTCAACAACCACGTCAGTGGGATCCCATTTTCCAAAAACCTTAAACTCCATTATCTCACCGGTTTCTCCTTTCTGCCTTTAACCATCTCATTAAGCGAGACGTTGTTAACCTTAATTACCTTCCACCGTACACCAGGCAGATCACCATAAGATTTTCCCTTTGATCCCCCTATTCCCTCTACAAGCACTTCATCGTGCTCATCAATAAAATTGATGGCCCCGTTTCCAGGGGCAAAAGATGTTATCAGTCTTCCATTTTTAATTAGCTGTACTTTTACGCATTTTCTGATAGCAGAGTTAGGCTGCTTGGCCTCGATTCCCACCTTTTCAAGCACGATTCCCCGTGCCTGCGGCGCCCCAACTAAGGGGTCGGATTTCTTTTTGAGATTGAGCACCCGTCTCTTGTACTTTTCTTCGCTCCACCTCAGATTCTGCCTTGTCTTTTTCAGCTTTCTTGCTGTGAATTCTCCTGTGGGCTTCTTCGCCATATTATTTACCTCAGATTATTGTTACATCATCAATATTGTGATGTCTTATTACTATGTTTCTCAACCTATGGATATTCTTTCCTCGAGAACCGATAGCAGATCCGCGATCCCTGGCTTCGACAGAGACCTTTGCTATTGTCTTCGAGTTTTTTCCTTCTATATTTATAGTTTTAGGTTTGATGGGATACATTACATTCTTTATAAATTTTACTGGGTCCTCTGAGTACGCGACTACATGGACTTCTTTTTTCAAAACCTTTGAGGCCTGCTTGATGTTTGCTCCTTTCTTCCCGATGGCTCGGCCAACATCACTCGACCCTACAACAAAGGTGACCCCCTCGTCGCCTTCGATTATGCAGTCCCGAACCGTGGCCCTTGTAATACTCTGAAACCGTGCAATTAATCCTATCTCATTTTGTGTAAGCGTTATCTCAGGCATCACTTTTTCCCCGGTTTCTCGGACTTGGAATCAGCGCCTTCAAGAACTGCGAGCATGGACACTACAAAGGGTTTTCCGCAGACCTCGCCAAGCTCAACGCTTGAGCCGTTGTATTCCTGAACGTCAAGTCCTGAAATCTCCGCGTATCTTCTGAGGTCTTCTTTTGCGTTTTCCTCACAGTTTTCAGCTACAACAATGTACTTTGCATCACCAGTCATAACCCTGTTCAATGTTTCCTTTGTCCCAAGAACCACGTTTCCAGAGTCAACTGCGCTGCGAATAGATTTATCAAGGTTCATTTTTTCTCCTCACTGTCATTTTGCATCTTCATTGCAAGCTCCACCATCCCGGTTCCAAGGTGCACCGGCTGGCCGACAATTACGTTTTTCACAACACCGTCCAACGCCTCATACTCGCCTTTCACACCTGCCATGAGCAGGTTGTCAACGGTTATTTCAAATGCGGCTCTGGCAAGTACCGAGGATTTGTCGCCAGAAATCCCGTGTCTACCAATAGCGCGAATACGCCCGTTAACAGTCATGGCGCTTGCAATAAGCATGATATGGCGTACATCCACCCTCAGACCCTGTTCATTTAGCGTGTCAAGAATCTCTGAGATGATTGCACCCCGCGCAGCCTCGATACCAAGGACACGCTCGATTTCAAGAATGTCATTGCTTTTAGAGCGGCTGGTGTCGATGCTGTCGAGTTTAAAGACCTCTTTAAGATTAGAGCCTTGAGTGAAAATTACATATTCATCACCCTCTTTTTTCACAACCGCCCGTTCAACACCCTTGATACCTTTGATATGGATAGCGAGCACTTTGATCGTGACCTTTCGAAGCTCCCGCAGCTCCTGAACCTTGGCCTTGAGAGTAATCGATTTATCAGTAAAATCGGCAACCTCGATTTTAGACTTGTTCAGCCGCTTCACAACCTCTTCAGCGGTGATACCCTTAATCTTCATAGTCTCAGGATCAAGCTTGAATTTAACGCTGAAATCCATAAGCGACGTTTCAGTGCTGTCAACAATATCTTCAAAGTTGACGGCGCCGATCTGGTTTGCAATAGCCTTAACACCCTCCCTGTCGCTTCGCACATCTTCATCGAGATGTATCGTCATCATAGGTGTTGAGGGCTGCTTGCGCGCGTCAACAATCTCCATGATACGGGGCAGCCCAAGCGTTACGTTAAGCTCAGCCACACCGGCATAATGGAATGTTCGCATCGTCATCTGCGTGGAAGGCTCACCCATGGACTGGGCAGCCACAACACCCACTGCTTCACCAGGCTCAACCTGAGCATACTCCACTCGCTTCCCAACCTCGCCGATGATAGTCTCAAGCTCAGCGGTTGTGACACCGGCTGAAAGCGCCTGCCCCTTAACAGCCTCAAGGATCACATCAGGAAGCCTGCCTGAATAATCGGAAAGCATCTTGTCAACTTGTTTTTCAGTTACAGCCTTCATGTCCTACTCCTCACTACTCTGTCAACAATCTTTTTCACATTCACAATATGGCCCCAATCTGTTCGGCTTGGATCAGCACCATCACCGCCATATGTGACTTCAACGATTCTGCCGTCTGAACCGCGAACTGTGTTGTCATACTCGATCTTAAGGTCTTGAAGCGCGTTTATGAGACGCCTCTGCATATAACCGCTCTGTGAGGTTCGAACAGCTGTGTCCACAAGACCTTCACGACCACCCATGGCATGGAAAAAATATTCCAACGGGTCTTGGCCGCGTTTATAGCTGCTGCGCACGAATCCCTTGGCCTTGGCACCCCGCTCGCCGAGCTTGAAATGAGGCAGAGTCCGACCTACATATCCTCGTGAAATCCTTTCGCCGCGCACCGCCTGCTGACCTACACACGCCGCCATCTGAGTAAGATTGAGCATACTGCCGCGGGCACCGGTCTTCGCCATCATCACAGCGCTGTTTTTCATACCCAGATACTCGCCTGCAACGCTACCGGTCTTATCCCTCGCCTCGGAAAGCGCCTGCATAATCCTCATCTCAAGTGTCTCTTCAAGACTGCGCCCGGGCAGATGCTCTAAAACACCTGTTTCAAAGGCCCCTACAAGTTCCTGAACCTTCTCCTCTGCAGAGTCAAGTATCTCCTCGATACGTTCGCCAGCCTCGGTTGGAAGATCTTCATCATCGATTCCAGTTGAAAAGCCATATTTCATTATGGCGAAAAGCGCGACCCGTGTAAGGGTGTTCAAAAACTTCCTGGCCTCATCGGTTCCATAGTCTTTTACAATGTGGTCAAGCATTTCACCTGCGAATGCTCCGAATGCCTTTTCATCGACAACTCCGCTGATGAGCCTGCCGTTTTTGATGGCCACAAAACCGTCGTCAGGGCATTTTTCCTCTACACATTCCTCGCATTTTTTACATATCTTCGCCTTATAGGAGAGGTTCATATCCTTTGGCAGAAAGAGGCTGAAAATGGATTTACCGTCATAGAGTTCCTTGCCATCCACAATTGTTGGCTCTGGAAACTCGCCGTCATATCCAACGAGGTAGAGCAGCGTTGCAACCTCTTTTTTCGTAAAGAGAGAACCCTTCTTTGTGAGCAGATAAGCGCCTGTAATATGGTCGTGTATGCCGCCGATGATGGGTCCACCGAACCTTGGCGAAAGTATCTGCTCCTGCACACGCATGAGGATCTTAGCCTCGGCTATCGCCTCCTCACCCTGTATGACATGCATATTCATTTCGTCACCGTCAAAATCAGCGTTATAGGGCGGGCAAACACAGAGATTAAGCCTGAAAGTCTTATAGGGCAGGACCTTGACCTCATGGGCCATAATACTCATACGATGCAGACTGGGCTGTCTGTTGAAAAGTACGATGTCACCGTCTGTCAAATGCCGGTGAATAATCCAGCCAGGTTCAATCTTGTCCAATACTTCTTCAGGATTTTGGATCCTCTTCAAACTGATCCTGCGGCCGTCGCTTCGCTCAACATAGTTTGCGCCAGGATAGTTGTCAGGCCCGCGGGCTACCAGCTTTTTAAGATGTTCAATGTTACGCTCGTTTACCCTGGTTGCAACAGTCATCTCCCTGGCAATGGCATCAGGCACGCCCACCTCGTTAATCTCAATATTTGGGTCAGGTGAGACAACGGTTCTGGCAGAGAAATTCACACGCTTACCAGAGAGGTTGCTTCTGAAGCGGCCTTCTTTACCCTTCAGTCGCTGAGTCAGTGTTTTAAGCGGCCTACCCGACCGGTGTCTTGCCGGCGGAACACCTGCTACTTCATTATTGAAATAAGTGGTTATATGATACTGGAGAAGCTCCCACAAATCCTCGATAATCAGATGCGGAGCACCTGCCTCAATGTTTTCATTCAAACGCTGATTGATACGGATGATATCCACAAGCTTATGAGTTAGATCATCCTCGCTTCTCTCACCGGATTCAAGCGTGATTGAAGGTCTCGCAGTAACAGGCGGAACCGGAAGCACTGTAAGCTCCATCCACTCAGGACGTGAAACATCCGTGTCAAAACCCAGGATCTCAGCATCAGAATCAGGAACCTTTTCCAGCCGCTCCCGAACATCAGTTGCGCTGAGCCTCGTCTTGGAACCATCCTTACTCACCTCAATATAGGCGCTTGGCTTGTCAAACTTGATCTCCGATGTGTCCACACCGCAGTGAGGGCATATCTTCGTTGTCCTGGCAGTCTTGAAAAGCTCATCCACAATTTTATCAAACTGCTGACCAGTGGCACGGGCCCGTCTAAGCCTCAGACGATACCTCTCAAGAGTATCATCAGCCAGCTTAATCCTGCTGCACTCGCCGCAGAGACTGCGCAGAATCTTATAGACAAGCTTGGCATAACCTATGTGAAGAACCGGCCTCGCAAGCTCAATATGACCGAAATGCCCAGGACAATCCCCAACCCGTGAACCACAGGTCTTACACTTCAAACCAGGGTCAACAACACCAAGCCGGGGGTCCATAAGACCGCCGTCAAAAGGATAACCATCCTCATCATATGTGTCAGCCGTAACAATTCTGGCCTCAGATATCTTACGAATATGGGCAGGCGATAGAAGCCCGAATTTCAGAGCCTTAATCTTACGTGGAGTCGCTATCATGCTTTATCACCCATAACAAGCTTTGG
>BDTI01000028.1 GCA_002923215.1 archaeon BMS3Abin16
CAAAAGAGATTCTGCGACGTTACACAAGATATTAGCGTTTCTGCTGCCTCTGGGCAAGCCGCGCCAAATAGTAGAGGGGAACAAAGATCAGCGTCAACTGAAACCGTCTCAAACCCAACTCACATATCTTGTCAGTTCTAGAATTTAATATTTAGCTTTCCATCGTTTCTATCTTCTTTCAATATTGATTTTTCTATTCATTCGCCGATGCACAGCGTCGGTGGGCGACGCGATTATAACAGTCGCCTTCGTGTTTTCAATGGCCTTCATCGCGAGGGCAGAGTTTTCTGGGTCCATGTTCGACGTAGGCTCGTCAAGCAGCAGAAGCTCAGGCTCTAAAACCACTGCTCTCGCAAGGGCTAGAAGCTGTTTTTCCCCTCCTGAAAGCCTCCGCGCATTCTTGTCTTTGAGACCTGATATGTTGAAGTCCTTCAAAACATTATTAATCTTATCATCAATGAAATCCTTTTTTTCTCCCCTGATTTTAATCCCTGCCGCGATGTTTTCATAAACAGTTGTGTTGAGCACAGCCGGTCTTTGGAAAACTACTGCCATCCTGCGCCTGATCCGCCATTTTTCAGCTGCGCCGGTGATGTTGTCTCCCTTGAAATGGATCTCCCCTGAGGTGGGCGGTTCCAGAAGATTGAGTATCCTTATAAGCGTGGTTTTGCCAGCGCCATTGGGGGCGATTATTGCTACGTGCTCTCCTTTTGAAACTTCGAAGTTTAAGTCTTTAAACACATATTTCTCTTCATAAACCTTTGAGAGATTTTTAACAGAAAGTAGGGGTTTCATCTGTGGCTCTGCTCCTGAACTATTGTGATAGCGTAGTTTATGACAAACACGAGAGCGAGAAGGATTATGCCCAATGCCATGGCTGTTTCAAACTCGCCTCTCGATGTTTCGAGGACGATTGCAGTGGTCAAGACCCGGGTGTGATAACGGATGTTTCCTCCAACTATTATAACCGCCCCGACCTCGGAGAAAGCCCGTCCCATGCCTGCCATGAGGGCTGTTAAAAGGCCGAATCTTATCTCAAAAAAGGTCAGTGAGATCCTTTGAAAACGTGTTGACCCCAGGGAGACGATCAGATCAAGCACGTCTTTTTCCAGGCCTCCGATAGCTGAAAGGGTCACGCCGGCAATTATTGGAAAGGCTATTATGAACTGGGCCAGCGCCATTATCTCAGGGGTGAAGAGCAGACTGGTATTTCCAAGAGTTCCTTGTCTTGAAAAGATGACAAAGAGAAAGAGCCCCACGATTACAGGCGGGAGGCCCATAAAGGTGTTTATGATGTTTACAACAAGTCTTTTTCCCCTGAAATCCCTGAGTCCCAGAAATATCCCGAAGGGCACCGCGAAAAGGCCGGCAAAAAAGACACCGAGAAGCGAGACGTAGAGTGATAGCAGTGTTATGGAAACAAGCTCAGGGTCAAAGGAGAGGATGAGTTGTGCCGCTCCGATCAGAGAATCTAGAAAGGCCCCCATCTACTCAATCCATGCATTTATTGTATAAAGGTGTGAAAAGCTGCTCATCCTTCTTGGTAAAGTCCTTTATCATTTTCTGTCCTTCATCTGAGCCTATCCACCGGATCAGTGTTTCCGCACCCTCGTAGTTTACCCCGGGATTTTTCCTGGGGTTTACCGCGATTATCCCATAGGGATTCAATAGGAGCCGGTCCCCTGAGACCAGGATCTTAAGATCAAGCTTGTCTTTCATTGACACAAATGTCGCCCTGTCAGATATAGTGTAAGCCTCCTTTTCGCTTGCAGTAAGCAGGGTCTGCCCCATACCAGTTCCTGTCTCGATATACCACTTGGCCCGGTTTTCAATGCCTGCTCGCTCCCATAGTGAAAGCTCCTTTTTATTGGTGCCCGAGTTATCCCCCCGTGATATGAATGTTGAAGCTGCGCTGGCGATCTTTTTCAGGGCGTCCACCGCTGAGGCATCGTTTGATATGCCTGCCTGGTCCTCTTCTGGACCAAGGATTACGAAATCGTTGTACATGACACAGTGGCGCTCTACGCCGTAGCCTTCTGAGACAAACCTCTTTTCATCTTCAGGCGCGTGGACCAGGATCACGTCTGCGTCTCCCCGTCTTCCAAGCTCTATAGCCTGGCCTGTTCCCACAGATATGGCCTTGACCTCTGTTCCAGTCTGTTCTTCAAAGGCTGGGAGGAGGTAGTCGAGAAGCCCGGAGTCATAGGTGCTTGTGGTTGTGGCGAGCACGATAGAGTTTGTGGCATGGTTTTCGCCGGTGTTCTGAAGGCAGCCCACCGAGGTGCCGACAAGGAGCAGGATCAATGCATAGAAAAGTTTCTTGACCATTGGGGTAAACAAATAGATTCACTTATTTAAATCTTTTTAGGACTAAATGGGCAAAAAGTAAATATAAGCGTTTACTTAATTCATACAATGAATCTGTTCTTGACACCTAAGCAACTGGAGATTTTGAAGCTACGGCATGATGGAAAGACTCAGAGAGAGATTGCCATGCTCCTTGGAACAACCAGGGAAAACGTCTCAATAGTAGAAAAGAGGGCCAGAGAGAATGTTAGAAAGGCGAAAAAGACCTTGGATGCCTACGAAAGAATAATGGCGGTTGAAATAAACCTCCGCGGCATCAACGATGTTGTAAAGATCCCGAAGGCCGTCTTTAAAGAGGCAGATGCCATCTCAATAAAGGTTGCCCACAGCGCAACTGACATATTAGAGCTTATTGAGAGCCATATAGAAGAGCATGGGAGAGCGCCAGAAAAGGCTTTCGTTCTAAAGAGCGGGGCGATCATCTTTGAATAAGTCACTGTTGACGTTTTGCCTGAATTCTTTGCATGAAACCGATTTTTATGCTGAATTCCGGTAAAAATACGCGGCTTCACTTCACGATGCTCAAAGACCATATCCAACGTTTAAATCAGCGGCGCGGCTTTTTGCGTCTGCTGAATTTATTTGTTATCTGTATTATTTAGTTTCTGCTTCTCGCTCATCAAACACTTCTTTTGCTGTAAAAAGACCATTTAAAGCAGCAGGAAAACCTGCATAAACAGCCATTTGTATCATGATCTCGATTATTTCTTGTTGTGTACATCCTACATTTAATGCACCATGTATATGAACTTTTAATTGAGGACTTGCAGTTCCAATAGCTGTCAAAGCGGCTACTGTAGCAATTTCTCTTGACTTTAAGTCTAAGCCATCTCTGCTGTATACATCGCCAAATGGAAATTCGATCAATAAATCTGCAAAATCCGGTGCAATATCTTTTAATGCATTAATTACATTTTCCCCTGCTGCTCCATCTATTTCTTGTAGTTTGTCCCATCCTTTTTTATACCGTTCTGATTTCATCATATTCCCCTTTTATTTTTACAGATAACATTGTTTTTTTATACAGTGTAATATTATAACGTCATTTAAAACTTGTGAAGGATGTTAATCATTGAAGCAAAACAGCGAGGGAGGGTGCCAATCGGAGAAGATAGATTCTCGTTCAAAGTTGGGTTATGATAACCTAAAACTGATTAAATGGCATTGTCAAGCTTTATTTCATGCAAGAAAAAGTGGGAAGAGAGGAGGAGGTTTAATACTCCTCGCATTCAACCTGGAAATAACCTGATCCGTGGTCGCAGGAAGGACATTTTTCAGGCGGCTGCGCGCCTTCATGGACATATCCGCATTTTCTGCAAACCCAGGAGACTTTAACCTCTTTTTTGAAGACTGCGCCCTCTTCCACTTCTTTCAAAATCTTCTTGTATCGTTCTTCATGGTGTTTTTCTGCCCTGGCAATCGCCCTCAATCTCTCGGCGATTTCAGAGAATCCTTCTTTTTCAGCGGCACCGGCAAATCCAGGATACATCTCGGTATATTCATAGTGTTCGCCGGCTATTGCCGCTTTCAGGTTCTCACCTGTGGTGCCCAGTGTGGTCGGAGCCCCTGCCTCAACCGTGATTTCATCTAAGTTTTCGCTGCTCTTCTTTTTCAACTCCTGGATCAGTTTGAACAGCCAGCTGGCATGCTCTTTTTCGTTCTCTGCTGTTAGGAGGAAGAGCTCGGCGATCTGCTCAAATCCCTCTTTTTTCGCGATCTTAGAGTAGAAAGTATACCTGTTTCTCGCCTGGCTTTCGCCAATAAATGCTTTGGTCAAATTTTCAATCGTCTCTTTCATAGTTTTATCCTCCAATATAGTTAATGCCTGTAATTTTTATATATAACTTTGGAACTTATCTTTGGTTGCACTGCATTCTCCACATTTCCATGCCGATACTTTATTTCACATATTTCGTCTTTTTCACGATGGGAAAACATTAAATATTAGACGAATTATAAATATTTTAGGTAAGGAATCCGTCGATAATACGATGAATTATGACGAAAAACGTGATAGAATATGGACGATAAGGACCTAAAGATAATAGAGATACTGGCTGAGGACAGCCGAACACCCTTCACCGAGATAGCCAAAAGAATCAGGGTAAGCGAGTCAACGGTGAGAAAGCGGATAAAAAACCTGGAAGATGAAGGAGTGATAAAGAAGTATTCCATCATAATCGACCCCGCTAAAATAGGCTACAACACAGTGGCAATAGTCGGCCTCGACGTGGAGCCCACGAAATTCCTCTCCGTCGCTTCAAAGCTGACAGAGTTTAAGGAAGTCAAATATGTGGCAACCTCCACAGGAGACCACATGATTATGTTCGAGGTCTGGACCCGAGACGGAAAAGAACTTACGAAAGTAATCTCAGAAAAGATAGGGAAAATCGAGGGAATACACAGGATATGTCCTTCGATTATTCTAGAGAAACTGAAATCATAAAGTATATGAGGCTTCCTACTTAATCAGCGTCCTTCTGCCGTCCACCATGTAACTTGCTTGGACGTTTCCAGCGAGGGCTTGTTCAGATGAATTTGGTCTGTTTTTTGATTAGAAGTCTTCTTTTTCCCAGCAGATATTCATTTCACGGGTCGGGCAACTTAATGTTACCATATCGGCGTCTATGATGTCCATCTCTGGCTTGTCACATTCGATGCATTTTTTCAAAAATCTCTTCTCCTTATCCTTGAGCATTTTTTCACCCCAACATTTTTTTAACAGCAATGTTTAAATACTTTTTCATAATTTTTCATATTACTTTAAGCTGCGCGTACAGAGGTTTAGGCACCTTAGAAACCCCGCAGCCTCAAAGAGAAAAGAGATATAAATAAGAGGATATAAATAAATCAGTGAGTATACTATGGCATTTAATCTTGCGGAAATTTTAACTTACACAATTGCAGGCAACTCTGTAAAAGACTTTTTAGCGGCTTTAGCAGTTTTTTTATTGGCAGCCACTGCTTTAAAGATTTTTAAATACGTGATAATCCGCAAGCTAAAAAAGATAGCTGATAAAACCAAGACAGAACTTGATAACCTGCTGATAAAAATTATTGACAGCGTGGGCTGGCCCTTTTACCTATTGCTATCCCTCTATATCGCTCTACAGTTTATCCAGACACCTGATTTCATAGGAACGGCCGTGTATTATGTGATACTCGTGGCTGTTACCTATTATGCAGTGAGAGGCGTCCAAGACCTGATCGATTACGGCACAGTGAGGATAGTGCTGAAAAAACAGGAGGAAGAAAAAGAAGCTGACACCTCTATTATTGATCTGTTAAGTAAAATCTTAAAAGGCGTCTTGTGGGGTCTGGCCTTTATCCTCATTCTATCAAATTTAGGATACAATGTCTCAACATTGATAGCTGGTCTTGGGATAGGCGGACTGGCCGTTGCCATTGCCCTGCAAAATGTATTGTCAGATATCTTCTCTTCCTTTTCAATATACTTTGATAAGCCCTTCAAGATTGGGGACTTTATTATTGTGGGCGATGATCTTGGAGTGGTTAAAAAAATCGGCATTAAAACCACCAGGCTGCAGAGTTTGTGGGGTCAGGAAATCGTTATTTCAAACAGGGAATTGACCTCTACTAGGATTAATAATTATAAAAAGATGGAGAAGAGAAGAGTCCTTTTTCCCTTTGGAGTGGTCTATGATACATCGACAAAAAAACTGAAAGAAATTCTCAAGATAGTAAAAGATATTTTCGATGAGATTGAAATAGCAGATTTAGACCGGGTTCATTTTAAAGAGTTCGGCGATTTCAGCTTGAATTTTGAGGTTGTCTATTATGTTGATACAGGCGACTATGGTAAATATATGGACACTCAGCAAGAAATAAACTTTGCCCTCAAAGAACGGTTTGAAAGAGAAGGAATCGAGTTTGCCTATCCAACGCAAACGCTCTTAGTTAATAAGATAGAACCGTAATTCTTTTGTAGCCTGGATGGTTCGTAACATTTTTACGGCACTGTATCGCCATAAGTTTGAAGACCATGCGCGGTCCAATCTTCTAGCTCAAACCTTATGATGTCTGGAAAATCCCTGATCCGGATGATGTCTGCCATAGACCCCTATCAAGCAAATTAAAGTATAAATATTTTCTCATATAGTCTCATAAAAACACATAAAACCTAGAAAAAGTTCTACAAGACCCAACGAGCGCCGAAGTTATTTAATGCAAACAACACATATCACAAGAGGCAGTGCAACTAAAGAATGTGAGAAATTATTAAGAAATCTTAAATATTATTATAAACAACCTTCAAAGGGGAAAGACATGGCAATGGATGAAGTTGTTAGATGGGTGATTGATGTGGACAGGAGGCTGGTTACTATGAAGGCCTTCAGAGACCATTCAGTAATAAGGGCATCTGATGTGGCAGAGATCAGCAAAAGATCAGTGCAGAACATAAGCCGTGCCCTCCATGAAATAGAAGAACGTGGCCTGATCGAAAGCGTTGTGCCTGATAAACACTCCTGGAAAAAATACGTGCTCACAACAGACGGCCAAAAAGTGCTTGTAAAATTAGAGGAGAGCCGCCTGCTACTATAGAACCTTCCAACTACTTCCTACTTAATCAGCGTCCTTCTTCCGTCCACCATGTAAACCGCCCTGTTTGCAACCTTGCACGCGAGATCACCGATTCGCTCCAGGTAGCGGCCTACAAATATCAGGTCTGTTGCATCGCTTATGATCTGCGGGCGTTCAAACATCATCATTAGGAGTTCCTTGTAAATCTGCTCATAAAGGTTGTCGATAACATCATCGCGACTGGTGAGCTTCTCCTCAATCCCCTCCACATCCTTTGATCTGATGGCGTCAATGTCGATGTCGATCATCTCCTTTGAAAGCAGAGCCATCTTCGGGATGTCGATTAATGGTTTGGCCAGGGGCTTATCCTTTGTCTTTATAGTGATCTTAGCGATCTTACCTGCATAGTCACCCACACGTTCAAGTGTGTCAGAGATCTTAAGCATACTTGCGATGAACCTGAGGTCTTTTGCAACAGGCTGCTGAAGCGCGGTCAGCCTCATGCACCGGGTTTCAATGTCCAGGCTCATTTCATCCATCTCCTCTTCAAGGCCGA
>BDTI01000029.1 GCA_002923215.1 archaeon BMS3Abin16
GAAGTACTCTCCGCCTATGAGAGTGGCGTATTCATTGCTCTTAAAGTCACTCATACGAAGGATACAGGGTTTTGGGTAGACCGAGGCCGCGATGGTGGCGACACCCTCGGAAAGGGTCTTAACAAAAAAATCAATCGGATCCTCATAGGCACTGCTGAGGGATTCAAGCACCTTTCGCGTCTTCTCATCTACTTTCTCCATATGTTTGAGCGCCATCGGGTGCGCCTTGATGTATTCGTTAATGATGAACTCCATGCGCGCAAGGCCGATACCATCTATCGGCAGGGAGGCCAGACTAAAAGCCTGGTCGGGATTACCCAGGTTCATCATGATCTCGGTCTTGGGATGCTTCAGGTGAGTGAGGTCGGTCTCCTCGACTTGAAAGTCCAGAATCCCCTCGTAGACATTTCCAGTCTCACCCTCGGCACAGCTCACGGTGGTCTCCTGACCGTTTTCGAGTACCTCGGTCCCATTGTCTGTTCCAACGATTGCGGGAATGCCGAGCTCACGTGAGACGATGGCTGCATGACAGGTGCGACCACCCCGGTTGGTCACAATCGCCGCAGCGGTCTTCATGACGGGTTCCCAGTCCGGAGTCGTGGTATCGGCCACCAGCACCTCACCGGGCTGGAACTCGCTCAGATATTGGACATCTGAGATAATGCGCGCCCTGCCTGCTCCGATCTTGGTGCCGACGGCCCGGCCCTGAGTGAGAACCCTGGACCTTGTCTTCAGATGGTATATCCTGAGTATGTTGCCTTTTTTCTGTGACTCCACCGTCTCCGGCCGGGCCTGCACCATGTAGAGATGGCCATCAACGCCATCTTTTGCCCACTCCATATCCATAGGCTTATAAAAACCCGCTTTTTTGGAGTAGTGGTTCTCCACCTTGATGGCATAGTCGGCAAGGACCATGATATCCTCGTCCGAGATGCAGAAATGGCCTCGCTCCTCGGGGCTGGTCTCAATATTCCGGGTGTACTCCACGGCGATATTGTCTGTGTTGAGAGTGTCGGTAAAGATCATCTTTTTCTCTTTTTTACCGAGCCGGCGCTTGAGCACCGCACGAAATCCCTTTTCAAAGGTGGGCTTGTGCACATAGAAACTGTCTGGATCAATGGTCCCCTGCACGATGTTTTCACCAAGACCAAAGGCGGCGTTGATAAAGACCACATCTCTGAAACCGGTCTCGGTATCCAGCGAGAACATCACCCCGCTTGTCCCTTCGTCGCTGCGTACCATTTTCATGACGATGACACACAGGTAGACCGTATAATTGTCAAAGTTATTGTCGTACTTGTAATGGATGGAGCGGTCGGTGAAGTTGGAGGCCAGGCAGCGTTTGTACGCGTCAAGCAGAGCATCATCGCCACTGACATGCAGGTAGGTGTCGTTCTGGCCGGCGAAGGAGGCCTCGGGGGAATCCTCTGCCGTTGCCGAAGAGCGCACCGCCAGGGAGAGATCGTCGCCATACACCTCCTTGAGTTTGGTATATTGGGCAATGATCTCGGACTTCAGGTCTTCAGGCAGGCTGCATCCGTATACTATCGCTCTTGCCTTTGCCCCACGTGCCTGCAGGTCTTTGATATCATCGGGGTTGAGTCCGTCAAGCGCTTCGTGCAGCTTCTTCCAGGCATCATTGGAGTCTAGAACATAGCGATAGGCTGAGGCCGTCACGGCGAAGCCGTTTGGGATCCGTACACCTTCGGCCGTAAGATTTTGATACATCTCTCCGAGACTGGCGTTCTTTCCTCCCACCTCGGAGATGTCTTCAATGCCGATATTCTCAAACCAACGCACATATTTCGCTTCCTGTTTCATATTTTTTCCTCCTTTTCCTTAACCCATTGCAAGACTTAAGGGTGTTTATTTTTTCTCGCCGGAGATCTGCCCGGCTACTGCTTCTGTGGCATTTTTAATCGTTTCCTTATCTCCGAGGTAATAATGGTTTATTGCCTTCAGATTGTCATCTAACTCATAAACCAAAGGAAACCCCGTAGGGATATTGAGTCCTGAGATCTCATCATCGGAGATGTTATCGAGGTGTTTGACTAAAGCCCGAAGGCTGTTTCCATGGGCCGAGACCAACACCTTTTTACCCTTCCGCAAACATGCCTCAATTGTCCCGTGCCAGTAAGGGAGAACGCGGTTGAGCGTGTCCTTAAGACACTCGGCAGCCGGCAGTTCATCCTCCTTCAGATGCGCATACCTGGGATCGTATACCGGGTGGCGACTGTCTGTTTTGTCTAGGGTAGGCGGACGAATATCGTAACTTCGCCGCCATTTCTGAACCTGTTCATAGCCATACTTTTCAACAGTGGCCTGTTTATTAAGGCCCTGAAGTGCGCCATAGTGTCTTTCATTAAGTCTCCAGGAACGATACACGGGAATCCACATAAGGTCCATCTCGTCCAGGACAATCCACGATGTCCTGATAGCCCGCTTGAGTACGGATGTGAATGTCACATCAAAGGAGTACCCTCCTGCTTTCAGCAACTGACCTGCCTTGTGGGCCTGCCGGATACCATTATCTGAAAGGTCAACATCCGTCCAGCCTGTAAACCTGTTCTCCAGGTTCCATATACTCTCTCCATGTCTTAGCAAAACCAACTTTAACATCTGATTACTATCCCCTTTAAATCATTGCTAGTGGCAGGGTGATAAATATAGTTTGTCATGCCCTAAAAGTGTTGGGTTGTAGAGTAGGGAAATTGTTTCGCATTGATCTAAACGTGGGTGGTGCGGCCAGGGTCTATGACGTGTCTGAGAAGAGGATTCAGCAGTTGGTGAAGAGCTATCGAGACACGGGGAGGTTCCGAAGTTGAAGCGAAATCGAAGCCCTATGATCGGTCACCGAAGAGCAGAAGCAGAATATTGAGCTTCCTTGGCAGGAGACAAGAAAGCCGTTAACACCATTCTCAATCTGGTAACGTATCCCGCCGACATTGCCTCGGTAACAGTCAGGCCGAAACCCTCGCGAATCGATTTTTGTGCAACAATGCCGGCCCGGCGCTGAAGGGTGTTTCACCCCGGTTTGATATCAGGGAGGTTCATAGACCTTTTCGACTTCCAGGTCTTTCCAGCGGTCGAGGCAGGATATCTCTGAACCAGCAATGGAAGGTCGGTTTGAATACCATAGTGTTTCACTCGTTCATCTATTTCATCTTCGTTCAATTCCCGGTTCTTAATGGAAAAAGAACCGATAGCCGGCATAAAAAACAACTGCGTCAGCCGAAGAAGACTTTGGAGATTTCGTAGAGTTCCATGTCAAGGGTGCGGGTTTTTTCAGCCGCCACTTTGAGATCGACCGGCACTATTTCTGTTCCCCGAAGTCCGGTCATCATGCCAAATTTGCCCTGATGTACAAGATCGATTGCGGCTATTCCGTATCGTGTTGAAAGTACTCTGTCAAAGGCTGTGGGTGTTCCTCCTCTTTGGGTGTGTCCTAGAACAACGGCTCGACTCTCAAAGCCTGTCCTTTTCTCCACCTCTTTTGCCAGTGTGTTTCCAATACCCCCGAGCCGGACGTTTCCGAATTCGTCTATCTCATTGTTCACAGTTTCAAAAGTATCTGCCTCAACCGGTTTTGCGCCTTCTGCCACTACAATAATACTATAATTTTTGCCTGTTTCCTTTCTCTCGTTTATGCAACTGCATACATCTTCAATATTAAAGGGCTCTTCAGGCACAAGTATCATATGGGCTCCTCCTGCAATGCCAGCGTAGGTCGCGATCCATCCAGCATGTCTTCCCATAACCTCTACCACAATGACCCGATGATGGCTCTCGGCAGTTGTGTGAAGCCTGTCAATGGCGTCTGTTACTATCTGAACTGCCGTAATAAAACCGAAGGTCATGTCTGTGCCCATAATATCATTGTCAATGGTCTTAGGAACACCTATAGCATTTATACCTCGCCTGTATAGTTTATTTGCAGCGCCCAGCGTATCATCTCCGCCGATTACAATAAGGGCGTCAAGACCGAGTTTTCGATAGTTTTCCATCGCCTTTTCTATTGTTTCTTCAGATTTAGCAGGATTGGTCCGGGAACTTCCAAGAATAGTTCCTCCCCTGTATAGTATCCCGCTTACTGCTTTCCTGTCAAGTGGCATGGTCCTCATTTCAAGCAACCCCGCCCATCCGTCTTTTAATCCTAAAAACTCAAATCCATATAGATCAATGCCTTTTCTTACAGCAGCACGTATCAGAGCATTTAGTCCTGGGCAGTCTCCGCCGCCTGTCAGGATTCCTATAAGCTTTTTCATAATATCATTTAACCCTGTAGATTCGCATAGCCTCATCAACACTTTCGTTATCGAGTGTGATTGCTGAGATTGCGTTGCACATCCGCACAGCCTCGGCGAGGGGTTTTTGATGGATATTTCTGCCTGTAGCGTTTCCATCTGCGCCGCCAATGTGTATCTGGTTGTAGAGCCGTTCAAAGAAGACCTGCGGGTCGTCGGCTGAACCGCCTGCACAGACCAGACGTGTTTTTCCAGCAGCCATAGTAGCCTCTTTGAGTAGCGAGGGATCTGAGACTCCGTCTTTTTTCGGAGGATTTACCTTTGTAAAATCCGCGCCCAAGCAGGCTGCGACACCTGCTGCGCCTGCGATGAGATGAACATCTTTTTCGTCTGAAACCGCCTGTCCACGAGGATATATCCAGAGTACTGAGACCAGGCCTTCCTGATGTGCTTCAAAGACCGCTTGCGCCGCCTCGGCAAGCATGATATCCTCAAACTCTGAGCCAAGATAAATTGTGTAGCCGATTCCAACAATGTCAAGTCCTGATGACTCTCTGAAGTCCACCACATCGGCAACAGTTGCAAGCATTGGGCTGAGCGGGTCTTTCTGCGCGGTTTTCACAAGGTTTGTCTTCGAGTTCAGCTTTACAAGATAAGGTAGGTCAGGATAGCTTGCGGCAAACTTTGAGATCAAGCCAAGCTGTGTTGCGAAACATCCGATCCTGGACTGGCTCGCAATCCTGAACAGGTGCTCCGGCTCGTTATCATCACTGGCGATGCCGTCGCCGTAGAAGTCTTTGTTGAGATGCTCGATCTTCTGATCCCCTGCGAAGAGCATGAGCCGCCCTGTATTATGGGTTATCTTCAAGAAATTCTCAATATAACGGTCGCGGTTCTCGGCAAACACTGCACCCGGAACCTCAACGTCTGATTCTGTAAGCCTTAGTTTTTCATCTGTCATATTTTCGCACCCCAAGTTAGTATGAGTCCAATTTAGAAGGTGGCGGTATATAATGTTTTTTTCTAGAGATCTGAAAACCAACGTATGCGAACCAAGGTTTTTTCAGGCCCTGCCCTTGGATTTTTCAAAAACATCAGTCGCAATCTTTTTCAGCTCCTCAAGCCGCGCCCGGGTTTTGGCCTCGATTGCGGCCCGGATCTTGGGCGACGTGTTTGAGGGGCGCAGAAGAATCCAGCCATCAGAATAGTTCACCTTCACACCGTCTGTCAGATCAAGCTCCACACCCAAGCCGCCAAACTCGCTCACAATCTCATCCATAACCTGGAATTTAACGTTGTCCGGGCAGGCGAAGTTTATCTCCACATAGGGATAGCTCGGCATGGCGTCCACGATTTCTGAGAGCCTCTCCTCTTTTTCAGAGAGTATGCGCGCGATCTGAAGTGTTGCGAGAATCGGGTCGTCAAAGACATAGAACTCAGGCATAAAAATATGGGCGCTCGTCTCGATTGCGAGGATTGCGTTGTGCTCTTTAATCTCCTCGGCAACAAAGACGTCTCCCACCCGAACGCGCTTAACCGTTCCGCCGAGTTTTTCAATCTCCTCTTCAACAATCATTGAACATGAGACATTGGCAACAACTACCCCTGGCCCCTTACGCTCGATAATGTCACGGGCGAGGAGGACTCCAATCTTTTCTGTGGGAACTGTTCTGCCAAGATCGTCAACTGACATGGCCCTGTCGCAATCACCGTCATAGCCCACGCCGAACTCGGCGCCGATTTCAACAACCCTCTTCTTCAACGCGCCAAGGGTCTTGTCATTAGGTTCAGACGGCCTGTTCGGAAATCTGCCATCAGGCTCGCCGTTTATAGTTGAAACATCTGCCCCTGCCTCCTTCAGAATGAGTGGCGCAGCGTAGTGTGCGGCTCCGTTACCGATGTCAAGCAGTGTCTTAACCGGCCTTTTCATCGTTATTCGTTCAAGCAGAAAATCCTTGTATTCTGAAACCGCTTCTTTTTCATCGATTCGAGATAGGCCGCCGATATCCTCCCAAGCCGCCAGCCGATGCCTGCCTTCAAGAGCTGTCTTCCAGACAACCTCGTTTTCAACAGTGTACCCGGTTCCGTCAGAGCGCCTGAGTCTTACCCCGTTGTACTCCGGCGGATTATGCGAGGCCGTGACATAGGAGCCGGCGCTGTAGTCTCCCTTCAGCGTCATGAAATTTGCAACAGGAATGGGCACTAGACCAGTGCTCACAACATCCACTCCTGCTGACGCAAGGCCTGAGACAAAGGCAGCCTCAACCATCTCGCTCGAGGTGCGCGCGTCCCTGCCGATGAGCACACGGCCTTTACCCTCTAGATAGGTCCCGAATGCCATCCCGATCCTTGCCACTACATCAGAGGTAAGATCCTGGTTTACAATTCCCCGCACATCATAGGCCCTGAAAATATCTTTGTCCATCCAAATACCCTCGCTATGCACCAAATTTTTCTGACCGATTCATAAGGTCAACTAGAATGTTCATAATATCCTGTCCCCGGATCCGGCCCAGACCACCCTTCGCAGCGGCGCGCTCTGAAAACACCGCTGTATCATCTGTTCGAACCTCAGGGCCGGCGATAAGTATCGGCACAGGGTCGCCTGTGTGGTCCCGCCGTGAAATAGAGGTTGTGTGATCTGATAATATCGCCAGATAATTCTCCACTGTAAAATCCAGAAGGCCTGCGAGCGCCCTGTCAATCTCCTCGATCACAGCTGTCTTCTTTTCAGCGTCACCGTCATGGCTTGCGTCGTCAGCAGCCTTGATATTGAGAAGCACAAAATCATATTTAGAAGTGGCATCAATTGCCATGGACACAAGCCCGGGAATACTCATCTCGGCATCGGCGCCAATGACCTCGAGCCCGCAGAACCGGCCAACACCACGTACAAGCGCAACCGTTGCAATGCAGCCTGCCCTGAATCCGTATTTCTCGCTGAAAGGGGCAAGGCTTGGCGCGACACCGACACCGCGCAAAAGCAGCGTATTCGCAAGCCGCAGGCCCTCTTGTATGCGCCTCACATTCACAGGATGCCCTGCTAAAACCTTCCCGCACCCAAGGATAAAACGATTCAACATATCGGCTGTGCGCCTAGCCTCCTCAGAACCGTCAAGGGGCTCAACAACATGGGGCTTCACACCCTCCTCATGAGGATCTGACTCTGATATGTTGTGGCTGAGACCCTTACCACTCATTACAAGAGCGCCCCTATGTCCGGTGGACGCCCTGAACCGAAAATGGGCTCCAGGAATTTTAATCCCGTTGACCGCCTCTGCAAGCTCCTGCGTGCCCTCACTGATCCTGCCCGCCCGCCTGTCAACAACCAGACCGTTTTCATCAACTGTTGCGAAGTTACATCTAAAGGCGATCTCACCAGCCGTGACATCAAGCCCTACGCCGGCAGCCTCAAAGGGACCCCTGCCAGTATAAGAGACCACAGGGTCATAGCCAAGTATCGCCAGATGCGCCGTGTCAGAGCCGGGCCGAATCCCCGGGGCGATGGTATCAACAATCCCAAGGATGCCGGACTTCGCAAGGAGGTCCAAGTTCCTGGTGTCCGCAGCCTCAAGCGGCGTTCTCCCTCTGAGCGTCTTAACCGGCCGATCCGCCATGCCGTCGCAGATAAGAAGAAGACACTTCATAACGCCTGTTTTGTGGCTTGGCTTAAAATATTTATTGTGCAAAACCATCCCACAACCAGCTAAAGCTAGGGCACCGTTAAACAATAAAAAATGTTGGAAAAGAGGGAAAAGTCAGACCGGATTTCTTTATTTGGAAAGGACCTCGGTCTTACGAACCTCAAGCCTCTTCAAAGGATAGATCTTACCGCTCTCACGATACATTGCAGAGGGAATCCTGCCAACCACAACATCGTGGATAAACTTGTCAAAATCCATGTCCTTTGCGTAGCGCGCTGCCACATCATGCATGATCTTGCGAATAGTCTTTTCCTGAAGCATCTGCACCCTTCCGAGTGCGAGAGCAATCGCCTTAACGCGGACCTTGACACCGTCCTTTGTCACAACATCGGAAACACCCTCGATACGAGTGGTCTTCCTGCGAATCAAGCTTCTCATATACTCCCTTGTGATGCTGTGACCAACAAAACGGGTGGTCGCCTTCTTATCCTGCACATCGATAACCTGGAACCTGAGGTTCACATGCTGTTTAGAGTAATCGCCGATAATCTTGCTTAGCTGAACATCAATGGTCCTGCCCATAATGTTTGCAGGGTCACTGCTGAAAGTCTCACCAATCTGCTGCTCTCCAAACATAGGGGGGGCCATGATATCAACCCACTTCTTGGTCTTCCAAGTGTCAATCTTACGTTTCTGTCTCTTTGCCTTCGCCATA
>BDTI01000030.1 GCA_002923215.1 archaeon BMS3Abin16
GATATCAGAGGCGGAGTACGGCCCGCTTTCAGAAGAGTTCGCGAGAATCACCCTTGAGATACGCAAGGGCCGACCCTTGAAAGAGGCGCTTTTAGCCTTTGCAAAAAGGACTCGTTCAAAAGATGTTCAGAGGATTATGAGGCTTATTCTTGAGGGTGTAGAGGCTGGCGGCCCGATTGCTGATGTGCTTGACGAGGTTTCCGATAACATGCGGGCAATAAAAATGATCAAGCGTGAACGAAAATCCGCAACCGCACAGCAGATATCTTTTCTGGCCATGGCATCCCTTTTTGCCGGTCCCTTCGTCATGGGCGTTGTGGGCGGGCTTCCAAATGTCATGGAAGCGGTTGCCGGCGGCATGGCAGATCTTCCTTTGACAGAGATACAGGGGGTTGTGCGCGCTCTCACATTCTATGTCTTCGCCCAGGCCGTTGCAGCAGGTATGATGATGGGCGTTACAATGTATGGGGATTTTAAGAAGGGATTTAAGTTTGCAATTCCTATGGGAATATTCGCACTTGCCGTGTATTCCATCGTTCAGAAGATCATGCCTAAGATGGTTACGATGTTTTAAATGTAACCCTTTGGTTACAGTGACGTCAACAGAGGGTATTTATATCAATGAACATAAAAAAATATATAAAAAATATAGGAGGTACACGCATGCTGAAAAGATTTCTGAAAGAAGAAAAAGGCCAGGGCGCAATTGAATATATCCTGCTTGCTGGCGGAATTATCGTGGCTGCAGTTGTTATTTTCGCAATCTACTCGAAAATGACAAGCCAAGCTGCAAACAGGCTCAATGCAACAACAGACGCAGTGACATCGGCGATGTCTTCATCGATCAACGCATCTCTAGCCAATATGTAGAGACCTTAGACCAGCCTGTCTGGTCTAATTTCTTTTTTCTTTGTTTTTTTAACATTTTTTTCTTTTATCTCATTACATTGTTTTTCGCTTTTTCATGAGGCGGGCCTGTAGGCTACGAATGCCTCGTTTTCAGCGATAAGTTTTAGGCCGTATCCGCCTGTTTCCGAGTAGAGAGCGGGAAACTGTCTTTTATCGAAGTAGAGGACTGTGAAATCGAATTTTTCAAGTGTGTTTTTGTTGCCCAGAAAGAGGTTTTCATAGTCTTTGTAAAGAGGTTTAGAGTGCATCCAGAGGTAGTAGTTGTCTCCGGCTGTAACAGTCTTTGCGCCCGTGTAGTAGATGACATAGGGTGAGAGGTCCCATTGTGTTAGCACAACCTCGTTCGGCCCTATCTGACTGAGTATTTCCAGTTGGCGGTCTTCGCTGTAGCCCGGCATCATGAGCCCTGGGTAGAGGAGTGTTGCAAAGATGTTTACAGCTGCAAGGATGATTATGATTATTGACATAAATCGGGCGCGGTCTCTTGAAAGCGCCGTTCCCAGTGTGAGGGATAGAAATACTGTGCTGTAGGATATCGTTCTGATCGTTAGTGCGAATGCAATTAGTAAGAATCCTGTTACGGTGTAGATGAATATCTTGTCCTTTGACTTCCACTTTTTTGCGGCCTGCAGGCTGTATGCGAAGAGGGCGAGAAATAGGACTGTGTTTACTATGCCTGCCGATGAAAGCTCGGTGGGTGCAAGCGAGGTGTTTTGAAATCCCATCCTTGGAAGAGTGTCATAGTACATGGTAGTGAGCCATTGGGTTTTATAGGGGTTTAGGACGGGCGCGATTGCGAGGGAGGCAAGCGCAAGGAGCAGCTTTGGTTTTCGGTGGAGCGCGCTGTAAAAAATCAGGATCAATATGTCTGCTGCGAAGAATGCATGTTCCTGGCTGTGCAGAAGCAGAATTAATGCAGAGAGCACTGTCTTTTGTCGGATGCCCATATCCTTTACAAGCACAAGTATCAGGCTGAGTGTAAGCAGTATCCCAAGTGGTTCAGGCCTTAGCTTCAGTAGGACCTGGAACGGTAGGGCGAATAGAGTGAGTGCGAATATGGGTTTTGATCCAAGCTCTTTTAGAATGAGTGCGAGGACTAGAACTGTCGCTCCGAAGACTGCTGCGATGATTATCTTTGCTGCGGTGATGTCGTTTATCGGGAGCTTGTAGATTGGGGTGAGTATCTTTATGAAAAGCCATTTTTCTGAGAGGTAGTTGAACCCTTCCGTCCCCATGATCTGTACAAAGGGGTTGTGCTCAGGGAAGCCGTGATTTGCTACGTATTTTGCCGTTGCCAGATGTAGGTAGGGGTCTGTGTCAAAGAGATATTTTTGTCTGAATAGGATTAAGGCTGCAACCAGGAATGAGAGTAGCGCGACTGCCCAGGGGTTTTCAAACTTCTTCTTTACCCATGTTTTCTGTGCCTGCAGACGGTTCATTGCGGTGTCTCTTTTATGTGTTAAAAATATATGTTATAAACCATCTGCACACCTTCCTATTAAAAACGATAGCATGTGGAAAAGATTTCTAAGTGAAGAGAATAGACTGATATGTAGAGAGAGTGGGCCAGAGAAAAAGGATCTGATCCCTTTTTTCTTTCTCCACACATTTTGAGCTAAACTTTATTATGAGTGTGCGTTATATCTGCGGTTATGGATCTTTCCATCGTCGTTCCTGCGTTTAATGAAGAAACCTCGATTGCCGATGTTTTGAAAGAGGTTTTAAATCTGTCTTTTGAAGGGCTTGAGTGGGAGGTTGTGGTTGTTGATGACGGATCCTCTGATAGGACGGCTGAGATACTACATGGTTTTTTAGATGTAAAGCGGCTGAAGATAGTGACCCACGAGAAAAACAGGGGTAAAGGTGCTGCTCTTCGAAGTGGGATTGACGGTTCAAGCGGCGGGATCGTGGCATTTCAGGACAGCGATTCTGAGTATGACCCCGGCCAGCTCCCAGCGCTTGT
Source organism: archaeon BMS3Abin16 (assembly GCA_002923215.1). Lineage (GTDB taxonomy): Archaea > Hydrothermarchaeota > Hydrothermarchaeia > Hydrothermarchaeales > SZUA-236 > SZUA-236. The sequence continues at coordinate 2,873 of BDTI01000030.1, forward strand.
GAGAGAGATTCAAAGGGGGACGGATGTTGTCTATGGCTCCAGGTTTTTGGGCCAGGCTCAGGATATGACTTTTCTCTTCAACTTTGGAAACCGGTTTTTAAGCCTTTGCACAAGCCTCATCTACCGGGCGCAGGTTTCAGATATGGAGACCGGGTTTAAGGTCTTCAGACGAAGGGTGCTAGACGGACTTGAGCTTAAGTCGCTGGGATTTGACATCGAGCCTGAGATCACCGCTAAGATATTGAAAAAGGGCATCAAAATCAAAGAGGTGCCAATCGACTACAGGGCGCGGGCGAAGACCCATAAAAAGATCACTCTCGGCGACGGTGTTAAAGCGCTTTACACGCTGATAAAATATAGGTTCTGATGACATATGGACAAGGGCACAAAGATATTTCTCACACTCTTTCTGACATACGCCTTTTTTACGAATACCTATCTCACCACAAACGACGCCTCACGTTTCAGCCTCACCGCGGCAATAGTTGAGGAGCACAGCCTGGTGATTGACAGCTATCTGGACACTGTTATTTCCAAGTGGTGGTTTGCAAAGGACTACGCAGTCTTCGACGGGCGAAGGTATTCTGACAAGGCTCCGCTTGGGTCGTTTCTAGGCGTCCCTGTTTATTGGGCCTTCAGCTTTTTTACTTCTGATCCGGCGGTCCTCACCTATTTTGTCTCGCTTTTTACAGCAGGCCTTGCAACAGCGGCTACAGCTCTTTTGATATATAGATTCGGCGCGGAATTCACTGAAAACCATAGTGTGAGAACAGGACTTGCCCTTGCCTACGGCATTGCCTCCATGCCGCTATTTTATGGAACGGTGTTTTTCTCCCATGCCTTCACCGCATTATTCGGATTTACATCATTTTACCTATTATTCATGTATCGAAGACGTGGAGGAGAAAAAAAGCTAGTCTTTGCCGGAGTTTCTTCAGCTCTGGCAGTGGCAAGCGACTACTATGCAGGGCTGATTGCAGTTATCCTTTTTCTCTATGCCCTTGAGATCAGCAGAAAAAAAGCCTATGTCTTTCTGCTGGCTTTTCTGGGAGGGATAAGCCTGCTTTTAACATATCACTGGGCGGCCTTTGAAAGCCCCTTTGCACTGCCCTATCTCTATTCAAACCTCTTCTCCAAATTTCATTCAGAAGGGTTCTACGGAGTCAGATTTTTAGACTGGAAAAAATTTTCAAACCTACTTTCACAGCTTTTTTCAGTCTGGGGCTTTTTTTTCACAACACCCTTTGCACTCCTCTCATTTGCGGCTCTGCCAAGGTTTTCTAAAACCTATCGGCTTGAGACACTAACAATCATTGCAATCACATCAGGCCTGTTCTATTTCACAGCGGTCATGGGCTTCTTCGACGCCTACAGCACCCGCCACCTCGTGCTGCTCGTGCCTTTTCTCTTCATCCCACTCTATTCCTTGAACTTTGAAAGACCAGCAGTAAAAAAATTGTTTGTCTTTCTTTTCATAGTTGGCGCGGGAATCAACCTCGCCGGCGCTGATATTTTCCTCCCTGAGATTACAGACCCTGCCCTGAAAACAACTATGAGTGGAAACCACAACCTCTTCGGTCAATTTCTCATGAACCATGGTGTTAACATCCACTTTCTGAGTCTTTTGCCTTTGCTTGCGTTTTACCTGATTATCTGGAGACATGAGATTTTAAAGTGGACAAAACCTGTTTCCAGTTGAAAGTTAAAGAGCCGATAAAATTGTGTTACTTCTTTTTCCAGGCTCTGGGCGCTATCTGGGTGTAGCCGTGCTCTTCCAACACAGATTTGAGGGTGTAGTTCCCCATGTAATATGGCACGACATAGGTGTATCTTTCTGACTTAGTTGCGGTGATTAGACCCTGTGTTGTGTAGGCTAGTTTAACCTGTGCCGGGTCGCCGCCGAGGTAGAACATGCTCATCGGCAGGTCTGTAACTACAAAGTCTTTGCCAGTGTTTTGGGCTGCCACAAGCCTTGCCGAGTAGAAGGGCGTGGGCTCTGTTGTTTCAGAAAAATCGGTGTAGTAGCTTCGAAACACAGTGTTGTAGCTGTGAACAGACAAAACAAGCATTATAACTGCTACCAAGGCTAGAGCAGATTTTACACGGGTTTTTTCTCTTCCAGCCAGAGTGGTTTCAACCTCTGCTACCGCTGCTCCCAATAGAACCGCGATTCCGTAGAGCATAGGATAATGGTAGTAGCTGTTGTTGAGATAAAACGTTGGAAAGGCGATTATCAGCGTGAGCCATGAGGCTGTGTAGATGAGCATTACGGCGTGTCTTCGCATCTTTGTCAGAAGCAGCGGTAGGACGATTAAGAATGGATAGTAGTAGTGGTTGCCCATGTCCTGGGGGATGTAGTTGGCCAGGGCGCTGTAGAGGGCGAATAGCATTGTTGCAGCATTCCAGGGCGCCTCTGGTTTTGACACATACCATGTTGTGAGACCTGGGCTTATGAGAAGTGCCAGCCCGGCCCAGATGCCTGCCGGCAGAAGAGGCAGTGCTAGATATGTTATGAGGCGGCGGTTTTCAGTTTTACCGTCTTTGCGTCCCTCTTTTTCAAACCAGATCCAGAGAAGCGCCGGAAGGGTGAGGATTGCAACGTATTTTGTGAAGACTGCGAGTGAGAGACTGAGCGCCGATGATAAAAAGAAGCGGTGCTCGCCGTTTTTTCTGTAGTACAGCAAAAATAGCAGTGCTGCAAGTGAGAAGGCTGTGAAGGGAGATTCAAGCTGGACGTTTCTTGAGTAGTAGACGATTCCCGGAGCACTTGCGGCGACAAATGCCGCAACTGTTGCCGCCCGTCTGTTGTAAAGCTCTTCTGCGATGAAATAGACAAGCACAATCGACGCCGCAGCAAAGAATAGGCCGGGCAGCCTCGCCGCCCATTCAAAGGGCCCGAAGATTCGGAAAGAGAGATAGACCATCCATGTGTAAAAAGGTGTGGTTGTGAGATCAACACCATACTCGTTTACCGGGATCAGAAGGCCGTATCTAAAGTAGTTGAGGGCTGTTACAGCGTAGTGGCCTTCGTTCCATTTGTAGAGTCCTGAAAAAGGCCGGGCGATATCAATCAGGCGCAGAGCAATCCCTAAAAAGGTGATTAAAATAATATTTTTATACCCTTTTACGCGCTCGATCATGATTTTTTCCTCCATGCCCGGGGCGCGATCTTTTCATAGCCGCTCCCATCTAAAAGCTCGGCTAGCTCTTTTGTGAGCGGGTAGTAGAGGGCTACATACTCATATCTGCCCTCAGCTATTCCTGATTCGATCTTGTCATCCTGAAAGTGAAATGCTGAAACATAGGCAGGGTCTGCTCCGGCATAGTACATTGTAGATGGCCATGCCACCATAACAGGTTTGTGCCCGGTGTTTTGCTCTGCAATAAGCCTTGCCGAGTAGAAAGGCTCTGGCTCGCCTGCCGCCTGGAAATCCGCTCGGGCGTCTGTGAAATAGGTGTGAAACGGGGTGTAGTAACCCTGAGCGTTGACGAGCAAGATCACAATGAGGAGAAGTGAAAGGGCGGTCTTTTTATTTCTCTCAGACACCCCTTGTGTGAGGCTTCGCAAAACCACGCTCAGGATGTATCCTGAGAGAACTGCAAAGGCGTAGAGCGCGGTGTAGTCGTAGTACCAGTTGTTGATATATGTCTGCGGGTACTTGATAACAAGCGCGAGCCATGTGGTTCCAAGCAGGAGAAAGAAGCCCTGTTTTTTTATGTTGGCTGCAAGTATTGGAATGCCTGATATGAGCAGGTAGAATTGGAGCCTGCCCAGATTGATGGGGAGAAACTCGAAAAAGGCCCGGCTGAGTGAATGTGAAATCGATGCAAGGGAGACATAGTCGGTGGGGCGGAAGAAATAGCTCTTCATAAAAACAGGTGTAACTGTTGCGCCGTAGTATATCCAGAGTAGGGAGGGGAGTAGCGGCAGCACAACATATGCTGCGAGCTTGACATGGTTTGCCTTTAGCTTTGATTGTTTCACATAGTAAAACCATATCCAGAGAAGCGCGGGCACAATAACTATGGATGTGTATTTCACGAATATTGCGAGTGACAGAAAAGCGGCTGACGCCCAGAACCATTTATCTGAATCCGAATCTGCGTAGTTGAAAAGAGCTAGGGCCGCAGCCAGTGCGAACATGGTTGTCATGCTCTCAAGCTGCACGCTTCTTGAGAAATAGACGATTCCAGGCATGGTGGCCGCGATAACCGTCCCAAGATAGGCTGTGTCACGGTCGCATGTGCGCTCTGCCAGACGAAATATCAGAAAAAGCGAGATGAGACCTGAGATCAGGCTTGGAAGCCGCGCCGCCCACTCTGAAACGCCGAAAAGCCAGTATGAAGCATAGATCGCCCAGTACAAAAGCGGGGTTGTGGACAGGTCAAGGCCGTAGTCGTTCATAGGCATGAGCCGGCCATATTTAAAGTAGTTTAACGGGGCCAGGGAGTAGTGGGCCTCGTTCCAGCTGCTTAGGCCGATATATGGCTGGCGAATGTCGATGAGCCGCAGAAAAAGTGCTAAAATTATGATGAGAAGAAGCCACCTGTTTTTCCACAAAACAGAATCTTGAGGCTTCATAACCATTATTAAGCCCTTCACCCATTAAATAACCTTATTATCACAAAGGGTTTCGGCGTGGAGAGATAAAATGACAAAGATCTCAATAGTGGTTCCAACATACAATGAAGCTGAAAATTTAGAAGCGCTAGTTTCAGGGGTCTTCGATCTGGGGCTAGATTGTGAGCTTATCATTGTTGACGATGCCTCGCCGGATGGGACCGGCAAAATCGCTGACAGGCTTTGCAAAGAGTATCCGAACCTGCGTGTGATCCACAGGTCTGAGCGCGGTCTAGCCTCAGCGGTTGTAGAAGGATTCAAAGCTGCCAGAGGCGATATTCTAGGCGTGATAGACGCTGATTTCAGCCATCCCCTCGACGCTATTCCCAGTGTGGTTGAACCGATTTTAAATGGAAAGGCCGATGTTTCCGTTGGAAGTAGATATGTCCCTGGCGGCGAGATACAGGGATGGAACATGCTGCGAAAGATAACCTCCCGCGGTGCTGTACTTCTCGCCCGGCCTTTGACACCGGTTAAAGACCCTGTTTCAGGATTTATCTTTCTAAATAAAGAGGTTTTAAAAGGCGCACACTTAAGTCCAACCGGCTATAAGATCGGGCTTGAAATACTTGTGAAAGGCAGATACAGCAGGCAGGCGGTGGAGATTCCCTATACATTCAAAAACCGCGACACCGGCAGAAGCAAGCTCAGCATAAGAGAGTATTGGAACTACATCGTTCATCTCACCAGGCTCTATCGATACAGGTTTTCGAGTCTTTTCAGGTAAGATTTATGACAGAAAAAGACAGGGTTTTATCTGGCGAGCGGGCGAGGCCGATACTAGTCTTTCTCCTCACCCTTATCATCTGCCTCTCTCTTGTTAAGTTCGGTTTTTACAGTGTTGACGAGGAGTCCTACACCTATTTAACAAAGTCTATCGCCCTTGAGGGAAGGCTTGATTTTAGATCTGACTATGCCATGACTGGTTCAGACCTTCACAGGGCGCACTACAGCGTTGTGTCAGATGGCAGGATCTACTCGGTGTTTCCGCCTGGCTACCCTCTGCTTGCAGCGCCGTTTTATAGGCTCTTCGGAATCAAGGGGATGCAGATTGCGAATATCTTTTTTACGGCTCTGCTCACAGTGATTTTCTACTATTTTGTAAAACATTTTTATCCTGAGACAACGGGTTTTCTCTGGGCGCTTTTGCCCATTGTTGCAACACAGATGTTAAACTATTCCGTGAGCCAGTGGAGCCACATCCCAGCGGCGCTATTTATCCTGCTCGGATTTTACACCCTCTTCAAAGGCAGGCCGGCGCTGGCAGGCGTGGCAATCGGCCTTGCCATAACAACCCGCTACACCGCTGTTGTGCCCCTTATCTTTTTTCTGCCCTACCAGTACACTCGAAACCGCAGGAAACTCCCCCTACTCCTGGCAGGCGCGCTAGTTGGAGTGCTCCCCCTTCTCACCTATAACACGCTCGCCTTCGGATCCCCCTTCACAAGCGCGATGACAATTTTAAACACGGAAATAGGCTTACGCACATTCAGCCTTTCCCAGCTTCCGAAGGCGC
>BDTI01000031.1 GCA_002923215.1 archaeon BMS3Abin16
GATAAAATGAGAAATTGCATATGCTGAAAGTATGGCAAATGATGGTGTCAAGACAAATCCCAGCCTGATATCTGAGCGCATCCCCAACACCCCGCTTATCGCAAGAACCGCCACAAAAAGTGAATTAAAATCTCTTTTTTGCCTGAAACGGTTCAAAACCAAGATAAATCCAATTGGAGCGATAAAAAGAAGCAGATTGAAATGACTATACCAATCACCCCTCATAATTCTGGTAATAACATTACCACTGCCTCCAAAAAAATTGGGGGACAGATTCTCAGAAACTGTAGCGCCAACGAGACTCTTATTTAAGAGGACTCTGCTCTTTACAAAGCCAATTATACTTCCGAGGAACCTTTGAAGATGCCCCGTTATTCCCGATCCAGCTAGAAATAGTATAAAGGCAGAGCCAATGACCTCTCTGGATTTTTTCTCACCCCATTTGAGTGTGAGCTGTCCATGCAAGATTAACAGCCCGGTAATCAGTGACAACACTGTGAGGCCCATATAAATCAAGCCAGTGAAAAAAATACTGAGCGGGAAACGGGGCTGTTGAACTACTTGCAAAGTTAAGGCGCCGAATAACGTCATTAAAATCAGAGAATATCCAAGACTGTCACTTAAATTATGGAAGTTTAGAAGGATGTAGAGAAAGACGGACGTTGAAATTACAAGGACGAAATAGCTTGTCCCCCCCCATGTCCATGCTGATAGACCCATAAAAATTCCGGCTAAGACGGGTGTTATGAATGTGCGTTTGTTTTTTTCGTCCACAGTATTTATAGACTTTATAAAAAGCCATAGCCAAAGGAATATGTAGACACTTGCCAGTGTTTCTTTGTCTATGAAGCCTGCGTGTGTCCGGGTGAGTGTTGAGGGGATTATCTGCCAGAAAAGTGCTGCCATGAGACCTGTTTTTTTGTTGAACAGTTCTTTTGTTAGAAGGTAGAGTGGGATTGCCGCGAGTGATGTGACTATCGCGGGGAAAGCGACCATATAGTCCATGAGTGTTATACCGGTGAAGCTTATGAGTTTATAGGTATAGGCGATGAAGAATGGAAGCCCCAATAAATCAGTTTGCCAAACCGGTCTTCCCGTGGGATAATAGGCCAATGGGTCGATTGCCGGGACGTGGCCCAGGTCGAGGATGTAGTTTACAATCCGGTAGTGGAACCATGTGTCAAGTTCAGGTCCGATGCGCGGGCCAGCTGCAAGGTAGCGGATGGAAAATCCTAGTAGAAATATGCCGAGGAGCAGTGGGATGAGCCGGTGTTTGCGATATTTTTCAGCTGCTTCAGCAAGATTCATAAACTGGTGATTTGGAAAGGGAGTATATAATTTTTTGGTGAAAAAATGGGCGCGGCAAAGAGATTCATCCTCACTGGGAGCATAATCCTCACGCTGAGTAATGTGTCGGTTCGGCTTTTAAGCTATCTTTTTCGCGTGGCTATGGGCAGGCTTCTAAGCCCCTATGAATACGGGATTTTAAATCTCGCCCTCCCCCTTCAGTTTATGATTATTCTTTTGACATCTGCCGGAATCGCACCGAGTATCGCGAAGTTTGTTTCTGACGCAGAAAAGAACAGGGAGATGCTTGACATTCTCACAGCCTCTGTCGTCTACTATTACACTATTGGAGGGCTTTTTCTGGGCGCAATTTTCTTCATCCTCTCAGGACCCATTGGAATATTTGTCTTCGGCGATGCAAATGCAGTTTTACCGCTTCGGCTGAGTGCTCTGGCAATGCCATTCGGAATAGTTGTATCCGTTTTTACAGGGATATTTCAGGGAATGAGAAAAGCCCATTTTATGAGCGGCGTCCTGCTTTTTGAGCAGGTGCTGCGCCTGGTTTTCGCAGTGCTTCTAGTAGTGCTTGGCCTTGGAGCAGTGGGCGGGATCGCGGGCTCAACACTAGGGTTTATCGTTGCAGTTCCTTTCTCACTAGTCCTGTTCAAAACCCTTAATCTCGAATTGGGAGGCCGAAACTACACTGTCTTCAAAGAGGTCTTTTGGTTTTCAGTGCCAACATCAATTACAGCATTATCATCCTTTATTCTGGCCTATGCAGACATCCTATTTATCGGATATTTTATGTCACCGGCCGATGTTGGAATCTACTCCGCGGCTTCGCCTGCGTCCCGGCTGATATTCGCATTTACAATGGCACTCTATGCCGTTCTCATCCCAACAGTTTCCCAGGCCTCGGCAAAAGGCGGAAATGAGGCGGTGAAAAAATACTTCAGAATCGCTCTGCTCGGTCTTGCCGCTGTGGTTCTGCCTGCAACAATTTTTTCCATATTATTTTCAAAACAAATAGTAACACTGCTGTTCACCGACATCTATCTTTCAGCGGCGCCTGCGTTTGAAATACTCGTTATAGGAGCCGCGTTTCTAAGTCTTTTCATGATAAACTCGGGCATATTCCAGGGCCTGGGCCGGCCGGGCACGCCCATGAAAATCCTCCTCATATTCGCGTCGCTTGACATCCTAATGAATCTGATTTTCATCCCAGGCTATGGAATCGAAGGAGCCGCATTTGCCACAGCGTTTGCAAGCATCGGCGCAGGCATGGTTTCAACAAGTCTACTCGTTAAATATCTAAGATAAATACTCAGGATTTTTTATCCATGAGTTATCCATTAGAGAATAGATATTTCTAATGTCATTTTTAAGTGTCCAAGCCCGCACTTTTATCCACTCCATCTTCTGTTCCTGGAGTTCAATCGCCTTTTCCAGCACAGACGCCTCGTCAGGGCTGTTCATTGTTTCAAGACTGCGTCTGAGGATTCCAAGGATTTTTTCATGTAGTTTTTCAGCCCGCATTGTCTTTTCAAAATCATCGATAATATTTTCAGCAAGCGCCGCCTCACGAAGCAGGGTTTTCTCAGCCGCAATATCCTCTGACTCCTGAACTAAGCAGTTCACACGTTTCAGAAGACTTTCCTTTGTAAAAGGTTTTTGAATATAGTCTACAAGCTCTCCGATTTCGCTGCCCATAACAGTTTCATGGGTCAATTTTTTCACTGTGAGCATTGCAACCGGAACCTTTCTGAGATCAGGCTGATCCCTAATTAGTTTCAGGATTTGCCAGCCGTCAAGCCGGGGCATCATAACGTCAAGCATGATGAGATCAGGGCTTTTTATTTTAAGGATTTCAAGCGCCTCCTTGCCGCTTTCAGCTCCTAGCGTGCTGTATCCGACGTCAGAAAGAAGCCTTTCAATAAGTTCCACCATTCCAGGCGTATCATCTACAACCAGTATTTCTGTCACTCTGCACTCTCCAAACAATTCTTCACCATCAGGGGAGGGGAAAACCCCGTTTTGTGGTTTTTCTTAAACCTAATTTTTGTCAGAAGTACCTAATGAATCTATTGTGAAAAATAAGGGTTCCAACCACCTTTCGACCCTCATATTTTAAATACAACAAGATAATATGCTTTAAGTGTTAGGTGGTCTAGTGCTAGGTAAATTGAAACGGGTTTTAGGAATTGAAAGGCTGATTGGCATCTTTAAGAAGAAAAAAACGATCAGCTTAGGCTTTTACGGCGCGGTTAACGCGGGTAAAACCACTCTTGCCAACCGGATATCAATGGACTGGCTCGGCGAAGAGGTGGGAACTGTTTCAGAAATCCCTCATGAGACCAGGGATATTCAGAAGGTGGAAAACGTAAAGGTAGATACTGAAGCAGGCTCGCTTAACATGAATATCATCGACATGCCGGGCATCGCTACACAGGTTGATTTTAAGGAGTTTGAAAAGTTCGGTTTCAACGAGGAGGAAGCAAAAAACCGTGCTAAAGAGGCGACAAAGGGCATTATCGAAGCAATCAAGTGGCTTAACAACGTGGACGCTGTGCTGGTTGTGATGGACTCTACAAAGGACCCTTATACACAAGTTAATATCACGATTATCGGAAATCTGGAGGCGCGCGGCATACCTATGATTGTGATCGCGAACAAGATCGACTCTGAGGATGCGAGCCCTGAAAGCATTGAAAATGCTTTTCCACAGCACATCGTGGTTCAGGTTTCAGCAAGCACCGGCGATAATATGGACAATCTTTACACAGCTATTCATAAGCATTTGACCTAAGGAGGAAGAGAGAGTTGGCGGCGAAAAAAAGCGGATCTGCAGGTAAAAAGAAGACTCTGAAAAAGAAGGTTGCAAAGGCCAAGGTAAGTGAGATCAGGCTGGACTTCATACCCTCTGAGATGCTTCTTAGGAAAAATACCGAGTCCAAGCTGGACATGATCCTTTCTAAGGTGAAGGATAATATTATCGTCGTGCTTGAGGAGGCGCTCACACCTGAGGAAGAGTCGATTCTCATTCAGAATGCTATGGAGGAGATTGATTCAAAGGATTTCTTCGGAATCGAGTTCTACAGGATGGGGCATAAAGATGTAGGGATATTTGACAGGCTTTCAAGTTTTCTCACCAAGCGCAGGTCTGGAATGACCATAGTTGGACCTACGCGAATGGTTGAGGCGATTAAAAAGGAGCCGGATCATATTTCAGTGTTTGCGAAGGTCGGAGGGTAGGTGCTTTGCCTAATAAATGCACGAAATGCGGGAAGGTTTATGGAGAGGGGTCGGACGCGATTCTCACGGGCTGCGAATGTGGGAACCGGCTTTTCTTTTACTTCAGAAAGGTTTCTGACGAGGAGGCGGGCGAGCTTACCGAGAAGGGTACAAAAGAAATTACCGAGTCAGCGGGAACGCTTATCGGGATTAAAGATGGCGAGCCGGTTCTTGACAAGGGTACCGACATCTGGAACATCAAGGTAAAAGAGGGTGTTTATGAGATTGATATTGCCGCGCTTCTCGGGGGGGAACCCATAATTGTTGCTGGTGAGGAGGGCCGGTATCTTGTGAGTCTTTCATCGGCTTTTAAGAGAAAGTTTGACAGGAGAGGTGGGACATGACCCGCCGCAGTCTGTTCCTCGTATTTGCCCTGTTTGCAGCCTTGTTTTTGCTCCCCGGCGTTTCTGCTCAGGCCGTGGTTTCAAGTCATAATATAAGCTTCGAACTTCGTGAAGGCTATGTAAATGTTGTTGAAACATTGGTCTTTTTAAATCCCGTGAAAAGCGATGTCCACACCTTTTCAGTGGACCAAACACTTATCCGCAGGGGAGCACGTGAAATCGAGGTAACAGGCATGCCGAGTAGTGTTGGCGCAGACTCTGATGCAATTACACTCCTCTTTTCCAAAAGCCCGATCTTTCGAACAGCCATTGAAAACTCGAAAACAGTGGTTATATCTTATAAAACAGATGTTTTAACATCAGAGCAGATTTTAGACCATGGTGAGCGGACATATCTATTCACTGGAAGCATACTTCCACCTATTCCGGCAGGGCTTGAGGCGGGTGACACATTCCTCTTTATTTCAACAGGCGAGGGGCTTGAGTTCGGACCTGTTCTGCCTGAAGCTGAAATCAATAATGGGACTATCCGTTACTTTGTGTCTGCAGAGGAGCGAAGCACATACCCTGCGTTCAACGTGAAGATCCAGTATGCAGCCTTTGAAACGCTGGCGCTTGCAAACATCAAATCTGCAAAAAACACCCTAGCCACTGCCGAGGAAAGGGTAAAGGATGCGGATTTTGCGATTTCAAACGCAGGCGTCTACGGCGCGAACACATCAAATGCAAAGCAAACGTTGGCTGAAGCCCAGGGTTTGATAAACGAATCCAAGGGTTATATCACGGTTGCGCAGACCATTCTAAAAAGCGGCGAAACCTATGATGCCTATCTGCTTACAAACACCTCGGTGAACATGGCAGGAGCCGCTCTTCAAAAAGCCTCTGATTCGATGAGGGAGGCGAATCTTCAGCTATCACTATTTCAGCAGGCGCTGAATGAAAAAATTTCTCAGCTTGAAAACATGACTACACCCACCGAGCCAGTGCCAACAGAATCGCCCGCACCCACTGAAACGCCGCTGCCAATAAATCAAACCACAACTCCCCCGCTAACACCGGCTCCAGAGCCGACAGCGCTTCCGCCAGGCTTAACACTTCCCCTTGCCCCGCCAGCCGAAACCCAGCAAGCATCTGACACACGCATCTCGCTCACACTCATCGGAGTGATGGCCATGATACTCATTATAGTCGGCGCAACCGTCGCAGTGTCTGGGCGCAGACGCCGTCCCAAGCCAAAACACCCTGTGATGACAGACTTCAGGTCGATTTCTGATCTTAAGAAAAAAAGCTACAAAGACTTTGAGGAAAAAGTTGTGGACGTGAAAAAAGAGACGAACATCGCAGGGGAAATCCGCAGGCTTCGCGCAGGTAAAAGAAAGTTTGAGCTGGGCATTGAAAATCTGAATAAAAAAGAGGTGTCAGGCGAGATAAATGAAAAACTCTACAAGACTGAGCGCAGAAGATTCGAGTCTGAGATAAAAAAGCTTGAGAAAAAGATTAAAAGTCTTGAAGCGCAGTTGCCCACAAAAGGCGGATTCGATGGACAAAGTAACTCAGATAAAGATAGACCGAAATAGCGATATAACCGATGTCCTCAGTGAATACAGTGCTGCAGGGGTTTTAGGCGCAGGCGACCTTGCAAAGGGCACATCAATCATCGAGGAGATGATAGGGGGAGAGTCAACTGTTTTTCTCGGACTCGCAGGACCCCTGGTTGCATCAGGGCTTCGAAACATAATCGCAGATCTCATCCGTGACGACATGGTTCAGGGTATTGTCACAAACGGCGCAAACCTTGTTCACGACCTGATCGAAGCATTTGGGGGCGGCCACTACCAGGGAGCCTTCGGATCTGACGACGCGTCGCTGCACGACCAAGGGTTGGGGCGAATAGGTAACGTGCTCACAAAGACCGCCGATTTTGAAACTTTTGAAACCCGCATCCAAACTATGCTCCATGATATGGATGAAGAACTTCGGGAAAACATCAGTGTCGCTGAACTCACATCCGAGATTGGAAAGAAAGTTGACGATGAAAAATCCATCCTCAAAACAGCCTACGAAAAAAATGTACCAATATTTTCGCCAGGGATAACCGACTCGATGCTGGGCCTGCAGATGTGGATGTTTCAGCAGGACAACACTCTAAAGCTGAACGTGCTCAAAGACATGACCCTGCTTTCAGACATGGTGTTCAACGCCAATGAGACAGGCGGCATCTTTCTGGGCGGCGGGCTTCCCAAACATTACATCATGGGTTCAAACCTCCTCAGAGGCGGGCTTGACCGGGCTGTGCAGATAACCCTGGATCGGCCGGAGGCTGGATCCTTGAGCGGCGCGCGGCTTGAAGAAGGTGTAAGCTGGGGCAAAGTTAAGGACACAAGCAAAAAAGCAACGATTATCGGTGATGCCACCATGCTTTTCCCGCTCATGATATGGGCAGTTAGAAAAAGAATATAAAGCCTTGCGGCGTTGTTTTGCAGAGTGCCGGCCGATAAAGCAAATAGATTATAAATGTTAAGATCGGAATAATCTATTAGGGTGAAGACAATTTGAGTGAGTCAGACATAAAACGCCTTGAGAAAAAGATTGATGCTATTTCGGAGTTTTTAGAAGACATCTATCTCACAAAAGAGGAGAGAGAGCGCATCAAAGAGTCAGATCAGGTTGTGAGAGAGGGCAGGCTAAAGGACCTCACAAGAGTGGTTTAATTGTTTGAGGTTTACCTTCTCAAAGGCGCTGAAGGAGAACTTGAAAGCCTGCCAAAAAAGACTCATGACAAGATAAATGAACATATTAAAACACTGTCACAGTTTCCTGATGTCCGTCAATGTAAAAAGATCAGCGGATATGAAGATACTTTCCGACTGCGGGTTGGAAGATACAGAGTTCTCTTTAAGGTCTATTCCAATGAAAAAGTGATTGTTGTGAGCAAGGTTGGTCAACGAGGCAACGTCTACAGAGGACTGTGAAGAATGACAAAACCGAGATCCGGTTATAAGCTGCCTTGAGTGTGTTAGAAAAAGAATATAAAGCCTTTTGGAGTTGTCTAAAATATGTTTGATGCTAAAGAGTTTATCAGTGAGTCCCTGGGAGAGATAAAGGATCAAGTTGGGGATGAAACAGCGATAATCGGACTTTCAGGCGGGGTGGATAGTGGTGTTGCAGCGACTCTGGCCCATAGGGCCGTTGGCAAGCACTTGGTGGCTGTTTTTGTGAACCACGGGTTTATGCGTAAAGGTGAGGAGGAAGAAATCGTGCAGACTTTCAGGCACGATCTTGGGATGAACCTCGTGGCAATCGATGCGAAAAAACGTTTTTTCACAGCCCTCAAAGGTGTGACCGACCCTGAAGCGAAGAGAAAGATTATCGGTGAGGTGTTCATCCGCGTCTTTGAGGAGGAGGCGAAAAAGGATGAGGCCGCATTTTTGGTGCAGGGGACGATTGCGCCGGATTGGATTGAAAGCGACGGCGGGATCAAAAGCCATCACAACGTGGCGGGTTTGCCATCAGGAATGGTTTTGAAGCTCGTTGAACCGCTGAGGGACCTGTATAAAGATGAGGTCAGGGCGGTTGCGCGGGAGCTGGGTCTTCCAGAGTCGATTTCTGAGCGTATGCCTTTTCCAGGGCCGGGGCTTGCGATTCGGGTGCTCGGTGAGATAAGTGATGAAAAAGTGGATATCGTGCGTGAAGCCAACGCAATTTTAGAAGAAGAACTTGTGCGTGCAGATCTTAAGCCGTGGCAGGCTTTGGCCGCGATGCCTGAGGGTAGGAGCGTGGGTGTGAAAGGCGATATCCGTGATTATGGTTATGCAATTGTGGTGCGGGCTGTGGAAAGCATTGATGCTATGACCGCGACATCCATGGAGATTCCCTGGCCCACGCTTAAAACAATCATGAAACGAATCACCCGCGAAATACCCGGCGTAACACGTGTGCTCTACGACCTCACAGACAAACCGCCCGCAACAATCGAGTTTGAGTAAAGATTTAAATAAATGTAATAATATTTTGCTTTATATGAACGAAAAAGAACGGTTCACAAAATATGTATGGCCCAAAGTAAAAGACTTTTTTAATAAATACGGACCAGCTAATTATGATGGATACCAGAAAGGTAAAGGTTGGTTAGGGCCCTATATCTGGAGTGAAAATGGGGACACAGTTAAAGTAATAACTAGATTTTGCGAGGAGGAGTTCGGTTGGGACATTGTTCATAACGAGAGTAAAATTTGTAAATATATGTATGCGAATTTCCCATTAAAAGGAGAAACTGCAAAGG
>BDTI01000032.1 GCA_002923215.1 archaeon BMS3Abin16
TTTCTGTGTTTTGTTGGCATACATGTCTCCGATAATCGGTCGAAAGGCCGGCCAGTCGATTAAAGTGTCTATTTCTGATAATTTATCTCCCAACTGCTCCACTCGCATATATTCTTCCCGTAACGTATATTCTAGTAATGATGTCATAAAAATAGAGTTGTTAAGCAGACATTAATATGTTTGGTATCAATCCTAAAAACAAAGCAGTTTTTCAAAATACTCTATAGTAAAAGAGCTGGCCGTGGATGAATCCCTGGTAGTTGAGCAGGCGATGCTTGTGGACGATTTGGATGCGGACTCGCTGAACAAGTTTTCAATCCTTGCGACGATTGAAGAAGAGTTTGGAACCGCGTTAGATTATGAAAAATCGATGGAAGCCGAAACTGTAGGCGATCTCCTCAAGTTGATAGAATGATGGATTAAGGGGGTTAAGAAGATGGATTATGAGGTAATAAAAAAACCAGAGTCAAAAGAGATAAAACCAGCACCGAATCTAGGGGATTATGAGAAGGCTCGAAGGGAGGTCAAATGGGTGGATGTTGCAACTGATCTTGACTGGTTTGGTGATGGTAAGATCAACATAGCCTATGAGGCTGTGGATAGGCATATCCACAGTCATCGCAAAAACAAGCTGGCCTTTGTTTGGGAGGGAAAGGACGGGACAATTGAAAAATACAGCTTTTATGAGCTATCACGGGCGAGCAACAAATTTGCAAACGTTCTTTTGACCTTGGGTGTGGAAAAGGGGGATCGCGTCTTTATCTTTCTTGAACGCGTGCCAGAGCTATTCATAAGCGCTTTGGGGACGCTTAAGATCGGTGCTATAATAGGTCCGCTTTTCTCGGCATTCGGCCCTGATGCGGTGAAGGACCGGCTTTTGGACAGCGGCTCAAAGGTCTTGATCACAAGCCCGCAGCTCAAATCGAAGATTGAAGACATATTGGAGGATCTGCCGGATCTTGAGCGCATCGTCATTGTGAACCGGGATGGAGAGGAGGTAGAGCTGGGTGATAAAGGAGTGAACTATGAAGAGGAGATGACCGAGGCATCAGAGGACTTCGACATTGTAAAAACTGACAAGGATGATTATGCCATCATGCACTATACCTCTGGAACTACTGGCAAACCAAAGGGCGTGGTCCATGCCCATGAAGCAGTTGTCGGTCACTACGCCACATCGAAATATGTGCTCGACCTCCAGGAAAATGATATATACTGGTGCACAGCAGACCCTGGTTGGGTTACCGGAACCTCATATGGGATGTTCGGCCCATGGTCAAATGGTGTTACACAGATTATCTACGAGGGCGGGTTCAACGCTAAAAAGTGGTATCACATCATAGAAAATTACCGTGTCACAGTTTGGTACACTGCTCCCACGGCGATCAGGATGCTCATGAAGTTTGGCGATGAGCTGCCCAAGAAATTTGACATGAGAAGTCTCAGGTATGCCTGCAGCGTTGGGGAACCCTTGAATCCTGAGGCGGTTATTTGGGGTGAAACTGCGATTGGGATCCCGTTTCATGATAACTGGTGGCAGACTGAAACAGGCTGTCAGATGATTGCAAACTATCCCGTGCAGGACATAAAACCAGGATCCATGGGACGCCCCTTCCCTGGCATCTATCCTGCGATTCTCGATGACAGCTACAAAGAGCTGCCCCCTGGATCTGAAGGCCATCTTGCGCTAAAGGCTGGCTGGCCGTCGATGTTTCGCACATACTGGAATAAAGAGGATATGTACAACTCTCGATTTCAAGATGGATGGTATATAACAGGCGATAAGGCAAAGATGGATGAGGATGGGTACTTTTGGTTTGTGGGAAGAGCCGATGATGTGATCAATACCGCAGGACATCTTGTCGGTCCCTTTGAGGTTGAAAGCTCCCTCATTGAGCATCCAGCTGTAGCTGAGGCAGGCGTCATAGGAAAACCCGACCCAATCGTTATGGAGGTTATCAAGGCCTTCGTCTCCCTGAAAGAGGGTTACACTCCGTCTGACGAGCTGAAACACGACATACAAAAGTTTGTGAAAAAGAAGCTTTCCAGCGCCGCCTACCCAAGGGAAATCGAGTTTTTGGATTCACTTCCAAAGACGCGCAGCGGTAAGATTATGAGGCGGCTTTTGAAGGCAAGAGAACTCGGACTCCCTGAGGGCGACACCTCAACCCTTGAAGAGTAAAATAATGCTAGACCCAGGCGATTTCTTTGAGCTGGAGTCCTTTGAGCATAGCAGCCTATTCAACGATGCGAGTCCTGTTTGGAACTCGTTGAAAAACATAAAAGGATATATCGAAGAAAACATTGCGCCAAACGTCTCGGAGATACGAAAAAAGGGGGACACACTCCCTAAGACTCTTGTAGTGCTCAATGGCGAGATCTTTACCGAGGGGTTTGAGCTTGAATGTGGAAGCCCTGTTAAGGGTGAGTTTAAGGTGAAAATCGATGGAAAGAAGGCTTTCGGAGCATCCGTTTTATTTGCAGGGGCATCGATTCTGGATGATACTGTGCAGATAGGTGATGGAACGGTTGTTGAGCCCGGTGCTCTTATCAAAGGCCCGACGATTATTGGCCGTAGTTCAGAGATCAGGCAAGGAGCCTATATCAGAGGTTCAACTCTTATTGGAGAGCGATGCATCGTGGGGCACGCGACAGAGATGAAAAATGCTGTCATGCTAAATCGAGTGACCGCTGGGCATTTCGCATACATCGGCGACAGCATCCTGGGGTCCGATGTCAACCTCGGCGCTGGAACAAAGCTTGCTAATCTCAGTATCATCAAATCCCCTGTCAACCTCAGAATAGATGGAGTGGTGCACAAGACCGGGCTCAAGAAATTCGGCGCAATCCTCGGAGATTCATGTGACACCGGCTGCAATTCGGTAACAAGCCCTGGCACACTCCTTGGAAAGAGATCTATCGTCGTCCCAAACGCAACAGTTCCTAATGGGTATCACCCTCCCAAGACGATTATTCGATAGAGTGTGGTGTTTTATGGAAGTTTCAATCGGAATTGACTGCGAGGATATCGCCCGATTCAAGGGCATAAATAGCAGGGAAGCTTTCATGAAAAAAATTTTTACAGAAAATGAGATCGGTTATTGCATAAAAAAGCCAAATCCGGCGCAGCATTTTGCAGCAAGATTCGCTGGAAAAGAAGCCATTGTAAAGGCCTTAAGCAGTGCTGGTAAAAAGATATCAATAAAGCAGATCGAGATATTGAACGATGATTCCGGGGTGCCGGTTGTAAACCTCCACAAAGATGGGCTGGACTCTATCGAGGTAAAGCTCAGCCTGTCACACAGTGAAACCACGGCGGTTGCCTCGGCAATCGTAATAGAAAAATAGATGCAGGATCCATTTCAAAAAGAACGGTGCATCACAGTCAAGCACCTTATAACGCATTCTACGAGGATTTTTTAGGAAGTGGAAATTTTCTTTCAGTCAGCTTTTTTTTAATTGGAGCATTTAGCTTGCTAAATGCGGGTCTTTTGGATGTGCAATATATGTTCTGGCTTATTTTATCCGTGGAGATGGATAAGTCTTTCTACAGAGAAAAGGCTTGCAACAATCGAACTTGTTTCGATTGAAATCTTTCGGTGTTGAGCGACTTTCATCCTTTTTACGTTCCATTATAAACACATTCAATCGGAGGATTTGTGATAGCAAATTCGGGTCTTTTGGATGCCTATTAAGCTCTCGCTTAAATTATCCGTGTTACGGGATAAGTCTTTTCTACACAGAAAAGGCTTGGAGCGGTGACAAATGCGACCGCCGGGATTTGAACCCGGGTAACTAGCTTTTTGCGCTTTTCAAACTTATCGTTCTGTCTGAAGGGGCTTGGCAAGCTAGTGTACTACCAGACTATACTACAGTCGCTTAGTGTTATATCTTGCTTTGTTTACAGATAGTATTATATTAATCTTAGGGTCTTTGGGTTTCTATGGATCGGGAAAGGGTGGGTACTATGCTTTTGGTCTTGGGTGTTTTGGCTTGGCCTTTGGGTTTTGTTTTGAAGGCTACTGTTTTTCCGGGTATTCGGTCTGTTCCTGATATTTTGGTTCCTCATCTCTTGGGTGTTGTGCCTGGTGTGTTTTTGCGGGGTAGCAGGTTTTTGAAGCTGCTTAGACGATAGACAAGAGGTTTTGTTTCGGGTTTTTTGTCTCCAAGATTTTATCTGAATCGGTCTTCTTCTTTAGGCCGTATCAGATCTGCGGCTCGCCCCACGCCTGTGAATTTAAGACCTTTTATCACTGCTACGGGGATGCCTTCTGATCCATCGCCTGTGACCAGGTTTGCCGCGCTTGCGATACAGTCTGCAACAGCCACCCGAGTGCTTTCAAGTGTTCTGCCGTAGAGGTCTGTTTCGCCGCGGCGGTCCCAGAGTGCTGTCAGCCCTGACGCGCCGATTGCAACTCCCACCGAGCCTGATCTGAAAGGCCGGCCGAATGAGTCAGATATTACTACGCCGATGTGTTTGCCCAGTGTTTTTTCTATCTTCTGCCTGATTTCTTCTGCAGCACGGTCAGGATCAAGGGGCAGAAGCTTGACTTTTCCTTCTACAACATTGCTTGAATCGATTCCAGCGTTTGCGCAGACAAAGCCGTCACGGGTCTCTGTGATAATAAAGTTCGGCCCTGTGAGCACGATCTCCCGGCTCTCCCGGAGTATAAGCTCAACAATACGCGGGTCTTTATCAGTGGCATCGGCCAGCTTCTCCGCTTCCTCAGTGGGAGTTACCGTTTTCATATCCACCAGTCTGCCCTGTGATTTGGATACAATCTTTTCAGTGACCAAAACTATGTCATCATCCTCCAAGGTCATTCCCATATTTTCAAGCAGCCTGAGAATGATTTCTGCAAGGTCGTCGCCCTCTTTAATCAAGGGCAGCTTTAATCCGATTATCTCCATCGAAAGAGCGCTGTGAGAAAGAAGAATAAGTATTTTGTGTATGCCAACCGGCGGTGCGTCTGTGCCCTGGTTGAATCATCCGCTGCTTGCCGACTTATCATTCAGATTCTTTCCTGCTTTGCTTTTTTCCCTAGTCAAAGCATGCAGCTCCAAAAAGCATTTAACACAACCCAAATTATAAAAACCAGCCTCCAAAATCACCTCCTCACTTTTTTCCATCAGTTTGGCTGCGCTAAACTATCGCAAAAATCCTGGGCCAATCCACCCTTTTCCGCCGTTTGTCGCTAAGCACTAAATCGCCGCAAAAGCGCGGCCGGAAAAAAAGTATGACACGCAATCGAACAAAATGTGTTCGATTGAATTTTAAATATTCAACTCTTTTTGGAGCGTTTGTAGGGTGAAAATACGGGTTTTTCTTTCAAGCTCTAAAGCTTGGCTTTAAATTTCGCGCGACAAAGTGGTTTCTTTTCACACAAAAAAGGTGCATCGGTGTCGAGCGAAAGTTGAACGAGTATCGAAGATGCGAAGTTCAAATAAGGGTGACAAAAGAAGCCTCGGGCGGGATCCGAACCCGCGGCCTCGTCCTTACCAAGGACGCGCTCCACCAGGCTGAGCTACCGAGGCGTGTGTATGTGTTTCTATGGGGTTTTTTTGTTTGAACTGTGTTTGTGGTTTAAATATTTTAGGTAGTGGGTTGGGCTTTGAATATTGGTTACACGTAGGGGGGCGGTGGTTTCGGGCGGAATTTTTTTGGATGTGTGTTTTCTTCTTTTACACTTGGAGTTGGCGGATGTCGGAATCTACTTAAAACTATGAATAGTTTTCATTAAATTTATATAAACCGTCTGTTTCTTTAAAAAATATGTTATCTGGTGGGCGTCGAGATTATAATAGGAGAGAGTATTGCAACGCGGTGGACTGTACGGTTCAGCTTCTGCTTAATGAGAAAGATCCGGGAGCGGAGGGTTATGAAAAGATCCGAGGGATTTGCAGGGAGAACTGTATTCACACCACATATGAATTTCATCACTGGCTGATAGAACAAGGTTTTTCTATTACAAAGCCAGAAAACTAAGTGAGTTGTTTAATGGAGTTGAGGTAGATTATGGACTGGGGAATGAAAAACAGATTATCAAAGATAATTAAACCAAAAACAGGAAGATCGGTGATGCTTGCCGTGGATCACGGATATTTTCTCGGGCCTACATCAGGGCTTGAAGACTTCCGCGCAAGTGTTACACCGCTTCTGTCCTTTGCTGATACGCTCTTTGTGACGCGTGGCATGCTACGAACATGCGTAGATCCAAACACAGATGTTCCTGTGATGCTGCGGGCGTCAGGCGGAACTAGCATACTTGGAAAAGAACTGCTCCATGAGGGTGTGACACTATCAGTTGAGGATGCAATAAGACTAAACGCAGTAGGGATAGGATACTCAATACTTGTCGGCGCTGACTGGGAGCGTGACACGATTCTTGATTTCGCAAGATATGTTGACGAAGCAGAAAGATATGGTTTAATCGCAATGGCGGTTACAGCGGTTGGAAAGGACATGGCAAAAGACGCCAGATACCTTGCGCTCGCCAGTCGCATGGCGGCTGAGCACGGTGCCCACATGGTTAAGACCTATTACTGTGAAGGGTTTGAAAAAGTCGTGGACACATGTCCGGTGCCGATCGTGATGGCTGGCGGTAAGAAGATTCCTGAGCTCGATGCGCTTACAATGGCATTTAACGCAGTTTCTGCTGGCGCTGTTGGAGTGGATATGGGTAGAAACATTTTCCAATCTGATAGTCCGGTTGCGATGATTCAGGCGGTAAGAGCCGTTGTACATGAAAACACAACTCCTAAAGAGGCTTTTCAACTGTTTCAGGAGCTATCAGAAAAAGAGGCTCGAGCAGGGAAGAAAAGCTCTGGTGTTGCCGCGGATGACTCTGTAAAGGTTTAGAATTTAGAGCCTATGTTTCAGCCTTATTTTCTCCTTGTTTTTCCCCTGGCCTTATTATGAAAGTCGCGGTTTATTACACCAATAGTGATGTAAGAATAGAGGAAATGCCAAAGCCTGAGATAGGGGAAGGAGAACTACTAGTCAAAGTCATGGCAAGCGGTATATGCGGCTCTGACGTTATGGAGTGGTATCGGGTTAAAAAAGCGCCTCTTGTTTTGGGCCATGAAGTGGCAGGGATAGTTGAAGAAGTTGGAAAGGGTGTGAAAGGTTTTCAAATGGGGGATAGGGTTGTTGTAACTCATCATGTGCCCTGTGACGTGTGTCACTTCTGCAGCAGTGGTGTTGAGACTATGTGTGAAACTCTGCGCACAACTAAATTTTATCCCGGCGGGTTTGCCGAGTATCTTCGAGTGCCCAAGATAAATGTTGAGAAGGGTACGCTTCGGCTGCCTCCTGATATTTCCTTTGATGAAGGGACATTTGTGGAGCCCCTCGGATGTGTTGTGCGAGGGCAGAGGAAGATTGGGGTTGAAACGGGTCAGACAGTGCTGGTTCTGGGATCAGGGATTTCAGGACTGCTGCATATACAGTTGGCGAAAGCACGGGGTGTGGGAAGGGTGATTGCAACTGATGTCAACCCCTTCCGCCTCAACGCAGCTAAAGAGCTTGGCGCGGATGTTGTAATAAACGCAAAAGACGATGTCCCGGCCAGGGTGCTGGAGGAAAACAATGGAAAGCCTGTTGATCGAGTGATCGTCTGCACTGGAGCGCCGTCTGCGATTAAACAGGCTTTTTCTGCAGTTGACCGTGGCGGGACAATACTCTTCTTCGCGCCCACCGAAAAAGGAGTTGAAATCCCGATTCATGTGGATGAGCTTTGGATGAATGAGGTAACACTCACCACCTCCTATGGCGCGGTGAAAAAGGACCTTGAAAGGGCGCTTGAACTCATCGAGAAAGGAGAGATAAATGTAGGGGATATGATAACTCACCGACTAAAAATGTCAGAAACCGAGAAGGGATTTAAAATATTCACTGACGGACGTGATTCCATAAAAGTCATAATCAACCCTCACAGACAAGATTGCTGAATAACTTTAAGCCCTCTCTACCCTTTGACGTTCCTCTGTGAGAGAGGGATGAAATAATAATTGAAACTACAAGCAGAAAGATACAGGATAAAAAAGAGGTTTATTTCACGATCTTCTGGATGTCCAGCTCGATTATATCCTGGGCACCCTTGTCTTTGAGCAGAGGTATTAATATGTTGATCTCTCTTTTGCTTACCACAGTTTCCAGCGCGTAGAAATCGCTGTTCCAAAGCTTTGAAACAGTGGGCCGCTTCATAGCCGGCAGAAGATCGATTACACCCTGCAAGTTGGATTCAGAAACATTGAGCGCGATAAGGACCTTGCCCCGTGCCTCGATCACACCGAGAAGCAGGGTCTTAATCTCTTCGATAGCCTTACGCTTCACAGGGTCGTTCCAGGCCTCTTTACTTGTGATAAGCTTTGTTGAAGACTCAAGTATTACTCCTATGATCTTCAGATTGTTCTTCCTGAGGGTTTCACCCGTCTCGGTAAGATCCACGACTACATCCATCATATCAGGAACCTTAGCCTCAGTCGCGCCGTAGCTGTAGTAAACCTTGACATCGATTCCGTGTTCTTTGAAATAATTGGTTGTAAGATTCATGAACTCAGTTGTAACCTTTGAGCCTGGCTTAATGTCTTCAGGCTTATTTATCCCTGAGTCACTTGGAACTGCGATTACGATTTTCACACCGCCCGCGCTCTGCTTAGAATAGGGTAGGTCAG
>BDTI01000033.1 GCA_002923215.1 archaeon BMS3Abin16
TTTAAGTCTGATTGAAAGCTCACCAGTCCCGCAGCACACATCCAAGATCTTAGCGCTGCAGCCGTCCACCTGTGATGCCGCGAAATCTCTCCAAAAACGATCCTTCTTCAACGCGATAAAAGAACTTACCCTATCATAATGCGAGCTCAGATCATTAAACATCTCATTAATATAACGTGCTTTACTCGTGCCTGCAGGGATCATGCTCATAAAACCACCATTTACTTTATTTACTTTAATTGATCAGGCCGGATCTCAGGGAAAAATATTGGCGCCGGAAGATCAAGATGCCGGGAGAGATCCATAACCATTGTAACGGCATTTCTAAATATAAGGTTGAAAAGCCGCTGCTGAAAAACCGTGTTTTCATCCCAATTCTTGCTCAGATCTTTAAGTGCCTTAGGTGTGTCTTTATAGCTCAAAGCTCCCTCAACTACAACAAGACCCACGTCTTCTTTATACTCTATAGTAAAGGTGTATTCAATGTTGAAGACCTTGTTTTCAATCTCCTTTTTAGTTATGTTAAAATTGTAAGAGAGTCTGAAGTCGGATATTTCATCAACAGTCCTCTTGCATTCCACTCGTCTAACCGTATGATCAGTAAATCGCCCCATAATTTTCACATCATCCAAAATTATTTCCAGATAATATGGAGCCCAAGACCACATATAAATCTATTGCTTCACCACCGATGGATAAAGCCGGTTTACCCACAAACTTTATATGGGGCCACTCCTTTGAAGTCTTTGATTTAAGAAGGTGAACATAATATGAAGATGCCGAAGAAAAAGCGGACTTATTGTAAATCATGCAGGAAACACACCGTGCATAATGTAGCCAGGCCTAAGAAGCGCAAGGCCTCTGAGCTCAAGGCTGGGCAGAGACAGTTCAGACGGGTGCTGGCCGGATACGGTGGATTTCCAAGGGCGCTGCCCTCCGGGGACAAGCCCACGAAAAAAGTCAGTTTCAAACTTACCTGCACTGAATGCAACAAAAGCAGTATTACAAAGGGATTCAGAGTCAAAAAGCTCGAACTGGTGGAGGTATAGAGATATGCGCATGAGTAACACACCGAGAAGCAGATTTTTGAAGGTTAAATGTATGGATTGCGGAAACGAGCAGGTCATGTTCGGATCAGCAAAAACCGTTGTGAAATGCGTTATCTGCGGGAAAACCATTGCCTCACCAAAAGGCGGCAAAGCCCAGATAAAGACCAAGATAGAGTCTGTTTTGGAGTGAATCAATTTGGTAAGAAAAAAAGATCCATATCCGACTGAAGGGGACCTGGTTATTTCAACTATCTCCAAGGTTTCAGGCCACGGTGCCTTTGCACGGCTCGATGAATACGAGGGCAAAGACGGTTTCATCCATATTTCAGAGGTAGCATCGATCTGGGTTAAAAACATCCGGGATTATGTGCGTGAAGGGCAAAAGACGGTTGCAAAGGTTTTAAGCGTTGATCGGGCGAGAGGGCACATCGATCTTTCGGTGCGAAGGGTTGGCGATACACAGCGCACAAATAAGACGCAGGAGTGGAAGCGCGAGCAAAAGGCTGAAAAACTCCTTGAACGCGCCGCCGCCGAGATAGGAAAAACAGTGGACGACGCATATAAAGATGTGGGATTTATACTTGAAGAGCGATACGGCGAAGTCTACACAGGTCTTGAAGAGATTATAATAGAGGGGAAAAGCGCGCTTGAAGGAGTCCCGGAAGAGTGGATTGAACCTGTTGTAAAAGTCGCAGGTGAAAACATAGTCCTTCCCACTGTTGAGATTGAAGGTTTTGTTGAGCTTCAGATCAAAAGCGGAGATGGCGTATTAAAGATTAAAGAAGCCTTAAAAGAGGCGCAGAGTGTTACAACAGATCAAGACGTGAAACTTGAGATTAGCTATTTGAGCCCTCCCAGATACCGGGTTCATGTTACTGCGCCGGATTATAAGAGCGCGGAAGACGTTATCAGGCAGTCTGCTGAGAAGGCTGTTGAATACATCATCGCGCATGGTGGGGAAGGAAGGTTTATACGGGATGCGAAGTAAAATGACCCTTGCACAGTGTAAAAAGTGCCGCGGCTACACCCTTTCTGAAACTTGTCCGAAATGCTCTATTCCAACGTCAAAACCTCATCCCTCCAGGTTTTCGCCTGAAGACAGATATGGGGTGTATCGGCGTAAGCTGAAGCTTGAATCCATGAAAGGTGATAAATGATGACTGAGTTCATCCTAAACTTTGACGAAAAACCAACCCTTAAAAACCCTGTTTTAATTGAAGGGCTGCCTGGCATCGGGCAGGTGGGTAAGATTGCGGCTGAATATTTGAAAGACGAGCTTGGCGCAACACGCTTTGCAACGCTTTTATCCTATACATTTCCACCGCAGGTGCTCGTGAAAAAAGACGGCACAATCGAGCTCATGAAAAACGAGTTCTACTATCTCAAGGGCAAGCAGGACTTAATCATTCTCACAGGCAACACGCAGGCTGCGACAAACGATGGTCAATATCGGTTGTGCCAAAAGATTCTTGACGTCGTGACTGAGCTGGGCTGCAATAAAATTTATACCCTCGGCGGGTTTGGTGTCGGCAAGAATATTGATAACCCTGTTGTCTACGGCGCGGTGAACAAAGACAGCCTCATAAGCAGTCTGGAAAGCATAGACGTTGTACTTGGACAATCCGGCGTGGGCCATATTATCGGCGCCTCAGGACTCTTGCTTGGTCTGAGCTCGCTTCGCGGGATGGACGGCCTATGCCTCATGGGTGAGACCTCGGGTTTCTACGTGGACCCTAAGTCTGCGAAGGCAATTCTCACGGTTCTCACACGCCATCTGGGTCTGGAACTAAGTCTTGACAATCTTGAGAAAAAGGCTGAAGAAGTTGAGAAGATGACGCAAGAGGCTGCTGAGATTGAGAAGAAGATTCTTGAGGAGATGGGCGCAACAGCAAAGTCCGACGTTCTTCCTGACAAGGATCAGATGCGTTATATCGGGTAGAATCTATGCTTACAAAGCGCATAATCCCCTGTTTAGATGTTAAGGATGGGCGGGTTGTTAAGGGCGTTCATTTTGTGGATCTTCGTGACGCCGGCGATCCGGTTGAGCTTTCACGAATGTATAATGAGCAGGGTGCAGACGAGTTAGTGTTTCTCGATATTTCTGCTTCACCGCGTGGGCACGCGACTACGCTTGAGATTGTGAGCCGGACTGCTGCCGAGGTTTTCATCCCGCTCACAGTGGGTGGTGGTATCCGTTCAACAGAGGATATGAAGAAGGTGCTCAAGGCTGGGGCTGACAAGGTTGGTGTGAACACGGCGGCTGTGAAGGATCCTGAGCTTATCCGGCTGGGTGCTGAGAAATTCGGAACTCAGTGCATTGTGTGCGCAATCGATGCTAAAGCTGTGTTTGAGGAGCGGGAGGATCGCTTTATGGTTGACACCGAGCAGGGAAGATGCTGGTATGAAGTCTACATCTACGGCGGGCGCACCGGAACAGGTGTTGACGCGGTTGAGTGGGGGCGCAGGGTGGAGGAGCTTGGCGCGGGCGAGATACTTCTCACATCCATGGATGCCGATGGCACAAAGGATGGCTTTGATCTGGCTATGACCGACGTTTTTTCACGTGAGACAAATATCCCGATTATCGCATCGGGTGGTGCAGGGGATAAAGATGATTTTTACAATGTCTTCAAAAATACGGGCTGTGACGCGGCGCTTGCAGCATCAGTGTTCCATTATAAAGAGTACACCGTGGGTGACATCAAAGATTTTCTTGGGAAAAAGGGTGTGGCGGTGAGGATTTGAAGCCTACTGTTGCGATTATCGACTTCGGCGCCGGAAATCTTATGAGCATTTCAAAGGCTCTTGAGCATCTTGGGGTGAGTGTAGTTGTAACGAAGGATGAGGCAGTGATTCAAACTGCCGATGCCGCGGTTCTTCCAGGTGTAGGCGCGTTCTATGATGCTATGAAGGAGATCGAGCATCTCAGAGACATTATACGGGGGCTTGGTGATAAGCCGCTTCTCGGCGTGTGCCTGGGCCTGCAGCTTCTTTTTTCTGAAAGCGAGGAAGGCGGGCGCAACCCTGGACTCGACATACTAGGCGGGCGCATCATAAG
>BDTI01000034.1 GCA_002923215.1 archaeon BMS3Abin16
GGGATGGCGAGTATTTTCTGGGATCAGACATATCAGCGTTTCTAAGCTACACAAAGAGGGTTATTCCTCTTGATGACATGGAGTATGCTGTGGTTGACGCGGGCGGCTGGGTTGTAAAAGACACCCGCACCGGCGAGACGTTGAATAAAGAAGTTATGACTGTTTCATGGGATCAGGAGATGGCCCGAAAAGAAGGCTATCCAACTTTTATGCTTAAAGAGATTCATGAGCAGCCGAAGACTGTGAAAGACGGGCTTAAAGTTTATGATAAGGATATCGAGATTCTCGCAGAGATGATAGCGAATGCAAAGCGGACTTATATCATCGGCGCTGGCACGAGTTTGAATGCTGCATGGGTTTCTTTTTACTGGTTTGCGCGGCTTTGCAGAACCTCTGTAATCGTCATGGATTCATCTGAGTTTTTGGAGGGTGGGATATGCGACGCGGACACCCTTGTCATTGGAATTACTCAATCTGGTGAAACATATGACACTCTTGCGGCGATTCGATTTGCCAAGGGTTTCGGAACTAAAACCGCGTCTATCGTAAATGTTATCGGCTCCACTGCAACCCGTGAAAGCGACCATGTTGTGATGCAGAACTCTGGAATCGAAATCTCGGTGTGTGCAACCAAGACTTTCACGAGCCAGATGGTTGTGCTTCTGCGAACTGCGCTTGCCCTTGGAAAAATGCTGAAATCCAATGAATCTGAGCTGCGGGCTGTGGAGGCTGAGCTTTCAAATGTGCCTCATCTTATTGAAGCGGTGCTCGCTAAAAAAGATGAAATCGACAAGGCGTCTAAAGAGTATTTCACCAGACAAAACTATCTCTACATCGGCAAGGGAATCAGCCTGCCCACAGCGTTGGAAGGCGCGCTGAAATTCAAGGAGATCACCTATTTTCATGCCGAGGGCATGAGCTCCGGTCTACTGAAGCACGGCACGATCTCGCTTATCGACGACAACTTTGTGACTGTTGCAATCATCCCGTCAAATGGTGAAAACCGCTCTCGCATTATTGGAAATGTGCAGGAGATCAAGGCCCGCGGCGGCATGGTAATCGGCGTTGTCTCAGGAGATCCGGTGGAGCAATGCGATGTAAGCCTCTGCGCACCAGAGTGCCATGAACTAATCGCGCCCTTCCCACTCACCGTGGTCTGCCAGCTCCTCGCCTATTATACGGCGGTGCATCACAATCGAAACGTGGACCGGCCACGTGCACTAGCCAAAAGCGTGACCGTCGGATAGAGGCGCGCTGAAATTTCCAATCATCTTTTATATTCTGATATTCAAAGTGAGTAGTTATGAGTCTTGAACTTGCCCTTCGGGTTGCCTCTGCGGTTGTTGATGTGGTTCGAAAAAATGCTGGGCGCCCTGACGCGGGAACTACTGCATATATTGGCGCTGATGGTGAGGCCACCTATCTGCTTGATGATATTGCTGAGAAAGCTGCTTTTCACGTGCTTGAAGGAGAGTCAGCGGCGGTTTTGAGCGAGGAGGCTGGGCTTGTGTTTTTCGATGACAAGCCTGAATTTCTCTTTGTGCTCGACCCCCTTGACGGCTCGACAAACGCTGTGTCAGGGATACCGTTTTACTGCACCTCTGTTGCTGTTGCGCCGTGGTCGGAGGAGGCGACGCTCCGAGAGGTTCAAGCCGGCGTTGTTGTGAATCTTGTGTCAGGCGATATTTTTGAGGCTGAACTGGGAGGAGGTGCAAAGCTCAACAGAGAGGTGATCAAGACATCTAAACAGAGTCAACCCAATAAATCGATTGCATCCCTATATTTAAAGTCAGATTTCGAGGTTATCTCAAGGTTTTCAAAGGTCCGGGCTATGGGTGCCGTGGCGCTTGAACTTGCCCATGTGGCCTCTGGCGGGCTGGACACGCTATATGACAACCGCGGGCGGCTGAAAGTAACAGATGTTGCCGCGGGAAAACTTCTCATAGAGGAGGCAGGCGGAGTGGTCACCGATGCTTTAGGCAAGGATTTAAATCATAGCATAACAAGACTAGAAAAAGTATCCGTTCTTGCCGCTGCAAACCCTGGGCTGCACAAAGCGATTATCGACGAGGCATGTAAAAGATGAAAAAAGCGCATATTGTTGTGAAGAAAAACGGGCGAAAGGCTCTGGACGTTGCAAAAGAGGTGATGGAGTACCTTGAGTCGAAGGGTGTAACCGCCACCTGCGATGTAGCGACAGCTCGTGACATGGAGATTCAGGGTGTGGATACCGGTGAGGCTGTGGGAGACGCTGTTTTCGTGCTCGGAGGCGATGGAACCCTGCTCTGGGCTGAGTCAAAGATATCTGGGCGGAATATGCCGATTCTCGGGATTAACTTCGGGACTATGGGTTTTCTAACCGAGATCAGTCCTGACCGGTGGCGAGAGGCTGTTGACCGGGTGCTTGAAGGTCGTTATCGGATTGAGGAGCGCCGGAAAATCGATGTTTTTTTGAACGGCAGCCGCATCGGCCGGGCGCTAAACGAGGTTGTTGTGAAGAGCGCGGTTCCAGTTGAGATGCTGAATCTTGAGGTGAGCCTTGATGATCAGGAGGTTGAGACCATGATGGCTGACGGGGTTATCATTGCCACGCCAACTGGTTCAACTGCTTATTCAATGTCTGTGGGCGGGCCGATTGTTGATCATCGTGTGCAGGCCTTTATCATCACATCGATTTCGCCGTTTAAACTGGGTGCGCGGCCGATTGTTGTCCCTGATTCATCGTCTATTCGTGTGAAGCTTCGAGGAGGGAAAAACGGTGTTGTTGTAATTGACGGCGAGTCCAGGCAGGAAGTGTCTGCTGACGATGAGATTCTACTTTCAAAATCCAGGGATCGGGCGCATCTTGTGAAGCTGGAAAAAGACTTTTATGATAAGATAAAAGAGAGGCTGAGGAAATAAGATTTATGCTTCAGATTGGTGTTATCGGGGCTGGATCTGCAAGTGATTCTGAAAAAGCGGTTGCCAAAGCAGTCGGGTCTGAGATAGCTGGTCGCGGGCATATTCTTGTCTGCGGGGGCCGGGGTGGTGTGATGGAGGCTGCGGCGAAAGGGGCAAAAAATGCGGGCGGGCTTACAGTTGGAATCCTGCCAGGAGAATCAGCAGGTGATGCAAACCAGTATATAGATGTAAAGATAGTTACGGCCATGAGCCACGCTCGAAACGCAATTATAGCGCGCAGTGCAGACGCTCTTATCGCAATCGGCGGGGGCAGCGGCACGCTTTCCGAAATCGCCTTGGGCCTGAAGATCGGCCGGCCTGTTGTACTTGTTGAAGGCGCGCTCCCAGATTTTTATCCCACGTCACAGGATGTTATGGTTGCGAAAAACCCGTGTCATGCCCTTGATATTTCTGAGCGGAATATCAGGTTGTTAAAGGAGGCGAAAACATAGTAAAAGTTGAACTTATAACATATACAAAAAAGGGTGTTGAACTTATAGCACGCAGTGCTCGTGTGAGCGGTGTTCCGCCGGGGATGAGCGACGCTGAAATCGTGGGGATGATCGTGGAAAACGACTATATGAGCGCAATCGAACACATCTCATTCACATTTGATATCAGCGAGATGAGCATTGCCGCGAGCCGTGAGTTTTTGGAGCATCGGATCTCAAGCCACACCGGGCGCAGCACCAGATATAATGAGGAGGATGGATTCGGTTATTTTATTCCGCGGGAGATACAAAACAATGCTGAAGCTCTTTCTGAGTTCAAGCAGGCAATGGAGTATTCAAACAAAGTGTATCAAAGACTCAAAGAACTGGGCGTCAAACGGGAGGGCCGACGGTATGTGCTGCCCATGGCCATGCACTGCAGATATCTTTGGACTGTGAATGCCCGATCCCTTGTGAATTTTCTTGGCCTTCGGCTCTGCGTTCGGGCTGCGCCTGAGCTTCGGGAGCTTGCGAAACAACTCCACGCTATCGCGGTTGAAAAATATCCTGAGATATTCAAGGAAATCGACTGCCGCGGACAAATACTCGGCGTCTGCCCTGAAAACCAGGTGCGCGACGGCTTTCCCTGTCCATATAAAAAAGGAAAAAACAGGGTTCCCACTAAGGCTGAGATTAAATTGAAAAAATAGATAAATGGAGGGATTTGATTTGACATTTGAAAGTGAACCGAAAGGCGCGATTCTGCAGAGAGATAAAAAGACCTATGCTATTGTTCCACGGATACCGGTTGGCCTGGCGAAACTTGAGAATTTTAAAGAGATAGCTAGGGTGGTTGAGAAATACAATATCCCTATAATAAAGATAACCTCAGGGCATCGCTTGGCCCTGGTCGGCATGAAAGGCGAGGTTGTTAATGACGTTTGGCGTGATCTCAAGATGGAGGAGGGCCAGGCAACTGCGCTCTGTCTGCATTATGTTCAGGCTTGTCCGGGAAATGCTGTGTGCAGATTCGGGGTTCAAGATTCGCTGGGGCTTGGAATGGAAATCGAGAAGTTCTTTTTAAACAGGACTTTGCCTGCCAAGGTGAAAATCGGTGTGTCCGGCTGCCCATTTTGCTGTGGAGAGAGCTTTGTCCGGGATATTGGCGTCATCGGAAAACGCAAAGGTTGGACCGTGGTTTTCGGCGGGAACTCAGCCCGCAGGCCTCGGATCGGGGATATAATTGCTGAGAACCTTTCAAAGGAAGAGGTCATTGACCTTTGCAAGCGCTCCCTGGAATTCTACGCGGCCAATGGTAAGAAGAAGGAGCGAACAGCCAGATTCATCGAGCGCATCGGAATCGAGAAGTTCAAAAAAGCAATAATTAGTGGAGTGTGAATCGACGACAAAAGTTTATCCTAATTTATAAATAAAATAATTGCATTATGAGAGATAATACCATTAGGTAAGCTGGTAATAGGGGTTATGTCCAGGACAAATTCTTCAGTGAAATGCAAGGGCTGTAATAGTGTTCTTTATGAGTCATCGGATATTGTCGTGGAAAAGAGAATGGCGTGTCCAACTTGTGGATCTTTAAATCGAATTTTTAATATAGAGTGTTTGGAAAAAGTAAACCTCCACGATAAAATTGATGTTAAAAAGAAATCTCCCGGTTATCCTTCAAAAAAGAAACTACGAGTCCATATTAAGCAAGGAGACGAGATTAATTGTGGGTCAGGGAAATGGGTTATCAAGGAGCGGAGAATAGACAAAGACAAATTTCCCCCTTGGTATTTCGAATTAATAATAGATTCTGAAACGGGAGAAGAAATCCACCGTGATGAAGGACCCTTAACGGAACATATTGGACACGGTTCTGCTAAGGATAATCCGCTAGATTAATATTACTATTTTATCTCCATCCGCCGCGTGGTGGGCGGTTGCCGCTTTTCCGCTGCGGCCGCCTGCGGGAGTCAGGCTGTACAATCACGATTTTTTCGAGAAAAGGTGTCTTCTGTTTTTGAATGTTGAACTCCCTATATTCCTGCTGGATACGGCGGAAATCTTTGAAATCATAATCGCAAATCAGGCTGATCGCCTTACCCTCCTCACCTGCACGCGCTGTTCTGCCGATACGATGCACATAATCCTTTGAGTCGCCGGGGGTTTCGTAGTTATAGATGTGGGAGACATTGTCGATGTGAAGCCCGCGCGCGGCAACGTCTGTGCACACGAGAACGCCTGCCTTTCCCTCGTTGAAACGGGTTATGTTTTTTGTGCGCTTGTTCTGCGTGAGCCCGCCGTGGATTGCGATAGCCTTGATCTTATTCGCCTTCAGGTTCTTCACAACAAAGTCAGTGTTTCGTCGTGTGTTACAAAAGACCATGGCCAGATTTGAATCCTCATTGTGCAAAAGGTGCACAAGCAGGCTGAGCTTCTTATTCTTAGAAATATCATAGAAGACTTGTCTGAGCTTGCTGGGATCAACCATCTTAGTTGCGTTCACAGTCACAGGATGGGTCATGTGCTTTTCAGCAAGATGCTTTATATCATGAGATATGGTTGCAGAGAAAAACATGGTCTGTCGTTCCCAGGGGCATTTTTTAATGATTCTTTCAACATCATCGACAAAGCCCATGTCAAGCATTCGATCGGCTTCGTCAAGAACCAAAATCGAAATATTTTTCATGTTGATCGTGCCCCGTTCCATGTGGTCAAGCAGCCTGCCCGGAGTTGCAACCACAACATCTGATCGTGACACATCCCTAATCTGCGGAGATATAGAGACACCACCGTAGACAGCCGTGATTTTAAGACCGCTTCCAGCAGAAAGCTTGCGCAGGGAATCCTTAACCTGCTCTGCAAGCTCCCGCGTCGGCGTGAGAACAAGGGACTGAACACCTTTTCCAGGGGATGAGTGCTCAATTATCCCGCTTCCGAATGCAAGTGTTTTTCCAGAGCCTGTCGCCGACTCGCCGACTACATCCTTGCCTTCAAGGATCAGTGGGATCGAGAGTTTCTGGATTTCTGTGGGTTCTGTGAACCCAAGTCGTTTTACAGCCTTAAGCATGTGTGGGCCTAGGCCAAGATTTTCAAAATGATTCATATATTATTTACCTCTTTTTAATTCTCGTTTATTTCTGCACTTTACTCATGAAGAAAAAGCGAAATGATCAAACCATAGGGTTTATTATGAGCAAGTGCCTTCTCTTAAACGTTAAGTGACTTATAGTTTTTACAGCCTCAAATCAATAAGACACCTATATAACTGTTTCCCATGCGTCTTAACGTTGGAAAATACTTGTTTCCCTGAAATCAGACTTTTTTGAACTTGCCTATCTTGGGCTCATATATTTCGCTTTCTGAAAGCAGCGCATTAAGCGTCTGATCAAGCTCGTTGTCACTTAATCCTGACTCCTTTAAAACAGCGTTGTAGTCTGCGCCATCACCCTCGTCAAGCCGGTTTAAAAGCTCAAGAATTGCATGTTTCAGATCAGCCGGTGACCGCTCCTCCACTGTGTCCAAAACCTCTTCCAACGGTGCTGCAACACCTGTTTTCTTCGCCCTTAGAAGCAGCTCAAGACTACGCACAACCTCCCAGTTCGGATCATCAACCCTTCGTATCAGCCATGGTGCAACATATGTTTCCCCTTCATACTCGCGCAGAGTGCCGAAAACATCAACGCTGTC